>CAJUFH010000004.1 GCA_910585755.1 uncultured Muribaculaceae bacterium
GTGGCCACCCCGGGCCGAGGGGCCTTAGCAGCCCCCTCGGCCTTGATATTTACGCCGTTAGGATTTGACGGCAGCGGAGAGGAGGTCCAGAGGTCTTTGATGCGTTTGCGGTTGTCTACCAGGCTCTTGCACCGGGAGCGCAATACGGCGGCGTTGAAAGGCTTCGCGAGGTAGCCGTCGGCCCCGCTGTCGTAGCCCTGCGCCCGCTGTTCGTCCATGGAGCACGCGGTAAGGAGGAGTACGGGGATATGGGAGGTAGAGATTTCCTCTTTCACGCGGCGGCACAGCTCGAGTCCGTCCATGACGGGCATCATGACGTCGCAGATTATTATGTCGGGCACATATTTCGCGGCCAGGCGCATTCCCTCCTTCCCGTCGGGGGCACCAATGACCTCGTAGTCGCCGCTCATCAACTGCTTGACGAGCAGCCGCATGTCCTCGTTGTCGTCAATAACCAGCAGGAGGGGCTTTTGGGGGGCGGACGGGTCAGACGGGTCGGACGAGGGGGCAAGAGCGGGGAGCGTCTGGTCGATTTTTCCCAGTTCGCTTTCGATTTCGGAGGAGGAGATTGTCGGAACCGCGCCGGTCGCGGCGCTGTCGATGTGGCTTACCGGGAGGCGCACGGTGAAAGTAGAGCCTTTCCCAACCGTGCTGTCGACTGAAATAGAGCCTCCGTGAAGCTCCACGAAGGCTTTCGCCAGCGAAAGCCCGATGCCGGAGCCGTTGGGGTGTACGCGGTCGACCTGGAAGAATCTGTCGAATATGTTGCCGAGGTCTTCAGCGGGGATTCCCATCCCGGTGTCGGCAACGGAGAGAACCAGCTCTCCCCCCTCCAGGCGGCAGACTACCGCTATGCGGCCGTTGTCGGGGGTGTACTTTACCGCGTTGGAAACCAGGTTGAAGAATACCCGTTCGATTTTCTCGGTATCGACGGCCATAGTGAAGCCTTCGGGGAGGGAAATGTCGAGCGAGAGCTTTATGTCGCGCTTGCGGGCCGTGGCGCGGAACGCTTCGGCCCATTCCGCCAGGAGTTCGCCGACAGGGGCTTCCGCAAGGCGGATGTCGAGCTTGCCGTTTTCGTATTTTCGGAAGTCAAGAATCTGATTGATAAGTCTTTTGAGGATGCGCACGTTCTTGTCGGCAATCCTTATCAGGGTTTTCTGCGACTCGTCGAGATTAGGCGCGGCGGCGAGCTGCTCGACCGGTTCGGCGATGAGGGTCAGGGGAGTGCGCAGGTCGTGGGAGACGTTCGTGAAGAACCTCAGTTTTGACTGGGTCGCGGCGTCGAGGTCGGCCTGGTGTTTACGGCGCTGCCAGAAGGCCCTGAGAACCAGGAAGAGAACGCCCAACAGCAGCAGGGCGATCGCGATGGTCGCGTAGAGAAGCCAGGTCTGGGCCGAATGGCGGTCCCAGAACTCGTCGACCTGGCTTTTTAGCAGTTTGATTTTCCGCGTCTCCTCCGAGAGGGCGTCGTTCTGCATAAGGAGAATGTCGGCGTTGGATAGGTCGACGGCTGAGGAGAGGGGTAGCTGGTTAATGGTATCGTAGGGCTCCCCTTTCAGAATTGCGAGGGCGGTGCGTATGAGCTGGTGCCCCTCAGTGGGGTATAGGAATGTGGCGTCAATCACGCTGTCGGCCACGGCCCGGATACCGATTTGCGGGGCCGCGTCGATTCCTATCACCTTTATGTCGAGACCCCTCCGGCGCGCCACTTCCGATGCGGCGATGGCCATGCGGTCGTTATGGGCGTAAACCAGGTCAACGTCGGGATGGGCCGCCAGCATCGAGTCGGCGGCGATGGCCGCGTCGTCGTAGTTCCAGTTGCCGTAGGCCGTTCCGAGCATCTCGAGACCCTCGCTTGCGGCGGCTTCGGCGAAACCGTTATGGCGCTCCTCGGCGGGCGTGGAGCCCTTCAGGCCGTGGATTTCGATTACCTTTCCCCCTCTGCCCGCGAGGTTGCGGGCGTAGCGCGCGGCCATTCGGCCGATCGCCGTGTTGTCGACCCCCTGGAAGGCGGTGTAGGTATCTCCGTGGATGTTTCGGTCGAAAACTATCACGGGGGTGCCGCTTTGGTATGCCTTCTTTATTATAGGTGTGATGGCATCGGCCTCGTTCGGGGCGGCGATTATGATGTCGAACTTATTGTCAAGGAAATACTGGATGTCGGCGATCTGTTTGTCGTTGCTGTCGTCGGCGGAGCGTATTTCTACCGTCGCCTCGGGGTGGAACATTACCTCGCGGTATATCTCGTCGTTCATCTTGCTCCGCCAGTCGTCCTGGCTGCACTGGGATACTCCGATACGGTAGTTCGGGGCATCCCCTCCGCAGGATTGCGCGAGGAACGATAACAGAAGTATGGCAAATATCGGTAATATTCGTTTCATGGTAACTGACTTAATCGGAATAACCCATTGCAAAGGCTTCAATGGATAGTTTGTGTGATACAAAATTAGTTGTTTAAAATGTAAAAATCGGTGCGTTTTCTTGCAAAAATGGGGCGATGAGCCAAAATTGCAACGTTACGCGCAATTTTTAATACGCTCTGCGAGGTTTTGTTTGTAGCTTTGTGATGCCTCGTAAAAGGCCCATGAAAAAGTAACCACCCTGCGATATACCATCTGCAATGAAAAACTATTCCAAAGCGGCACTGCTCGCGGCAACCCTCCTCTCAGCCTCCGGCCTTTCGGCGGCCGACGGTGGAGTGACGGTCGAGCATCTCGGAACGAACAATACCCTGGTGCGGGTCAACGGCGACTCGCGTTACGTCATAATGCCGGTGCAGGAGTCGAACGACGACGCCAAGGTCAACGTGCTTGTCGACGGCAAGCTCGAACGAGTGATGTACGTGCGTCTCGCCAAGTCGAAGGTCGACTATACCGTTCCCTTTGACCTTACCCCCTACAAGGGGCGCGAGGTAGTGTTCAACATAGTGACGACGCAAAACCGCTCTTCGGTCCGCGAGGCCAAGGAGGACGCATGCTGGAGCAATTTCGCTCTGGCCGACACGTTTGACACGGCCAACCGCGAGAAATACCGCCCCCTCTACCACCATACCCCCCTCTACGGATGGATGAACGACCCCAACGGGATGTTCTACAAGGACGGGGTATGGCATCTGTACTACCAGTGGAACCCCTACGGGTCGAAGTGGCAGAATATGACCTGGGGCCATTCGACATCGAAGGACCTGGTAAACTGGGAGCATCACGGCGCGGCGATCGAGCCTGACGGCCTGGGGGCCGTATTCAGCGGTTCCTGCGCCATAGACAAGGAAAACTCCGCCGGGTTCGGCAAGGACGCTGTGCTTGCGATGTACACTTCGGCCGATGTGAGCCAGATCCAGAGCCTCGCCCACAGCGGCGACAACGGTGCGACCTTCACCAAATATCCCGGAAACCCGACGCTGACGCTCGAGAGCGAGGCGCGCGACCCGAACATGTTCTGGAACCCGGAAACGAAACTATGGACGATGGTGCTTGCCCACGCGCTCGACCACGAGATGCTGGTATTCACCTCTCCCGATATGAAGGAATGGACGCTCCAAAGCGCCTTCGGCAAAGGACTGGGATGCCAGGACGGCGTATGGGAGTGTCCTGACCTTTTCCGGCTCCCCGTGGAGGGCACCGGCGAGGAGAAGTGGATGCTGATATGCAATATCAACCCCGGCGGCCCCTTCGGCGGGAGCGCCGCGCAGTATTTCATCGGCGACTTCGACGGCAAGACTTTCAAGCCTGACACCGACGCGGATGGGAAAGTGCCGACCAAATGGCTCGACTACGGCAAGGACAATTACGCTTCGGTAAGCTGGAGCGACGCTCCCGAGGGGAGGCGCGCGATCATCGGCTGGATGAGCAACTGGCAGTATGCCGCCGAGGTGCCCACGACGCAGTTCCGCAGCGCCAACACGCTCCCCCGCGATGTCTCCCTTTTCCGGGGAGCTGACGGGCAGGTCTACGCCTCGACGGCTCCCTCTCCCGAGGTCAACGCTCTCCGCGGCAAGCCCGTTGTCAGCGCCAAAGGGGTGTCGCTCGGCCGGAAAGCGAAGGCCTACAGCCTCCCGAAGGAGAACGACGGGGTATGCGAGATCGAGCTGACCCTTAATCCCAAAGAGGCGAAGACGGTCGCCATGACCCTCTCCAACGCCGAGGGTAACCATGTACTGATGACCTATGACCCCGCCGCGGGCACATTCTCGATGGACCGCCGCGAGAGCGGGATTGTGAATTTCAGCCAGGAGTTCCCGGCGGTGACGACGGCTCCGGTTTACGGAACTGGCAAGGAGCTGACCCTCAGAATATTCATCGACCGGTCGAGCATCGAGGTGTTCGGCAACGGGGGACGGTTCGCGATGACGAACCTCGTGTTCCCCGACGCGCCTTACAGCTCGCTCTCCCTCGCTTCCGAGGGCGGACAGGCCAAGGCGTCGCTGAAAATCTACCCCGTCCTTGTGAAATAACTGCTTATTCGACAACCTTAAAATGGATACCACCCAATCTATGACAACGACAACAGCAAAGAAAAGCTCGTTGCTGCAATTCGCCCCGGTGATGCTCTGTTTCTTCGCCATGGGCTTCGTCGACCTGGTCGGCACGGCTTCGAACTACGTCCAGAAGGACCTGGGCCTGACCGACTCGCAGGCCAATCTCTTTCCCTCGCTTGTTTTCTTCTGGTTCCTGATTTTCTCCGTACCGACGGGGATGCTGATGAACCGTATCGGGCGCAAGCGTACGGTGCTTATCTCCTTGATTGTTACCGCTTTCTCGCTTATCCTGCCGGTATTCGGCGACAGCTACGTCATAATGCTTCTCAGCTTCTCGCTCCTCGGCATAGGCAACGCCATAATGCAGACATCGCTCAACCCGCTGGTTACCAACCTTATCAGCGGCGACAAGCTGGCTTCGACCCTGACGTTCGGCCAGTTCGTGAAAGCCATCGCCTCGTTCCTTGCTCCGATTATCGCTGCCTGGGGCGCCACGACCTTCATGCCGACCTTCGGGCTGGGGTGGCGCGTGCTGTTCATAATCTACGCCGCGGTCAGCCTTCTGTCGGTAACGGCGCTTGCCGCCACTCCGATTGAGGAGGAGCGCCCCGACAAGGCTTCGGGTATCGGCGAATGTGTCAAGCTCCTTGGCCGTCCGTTCATCCTGCTCTGCTTCCTCGGCATCATGTGCCACGTCGGAATCGATGTAGGCACCAACACGACGGCTCCCAAAATCATTATGGAACGCCTGGCGCTCCCTCTTGAGGAGGCCGGTTTCGCTACCAGCGTCTATTTCATCTTCCGTACGGCGGGATGCTTCCTCGGAGCCTTTATCCTGCGCGCCATGTCGCCAAAGATTTTCTTCGGAATCAGCGTGCTGATGATGCTCGCGGCGATGGTGATGCTGTTTGTCTGCGACACGTTAGGCGCTATCTACGTCGCCCTGGGTCTGATTGGATTCGGCAACTCCAACATCTTCTCCGTTGTGTTCTCCCAGGCTCTGATCGCTTCTCCGGCGGAGAAGAACGAGGTTTCGGGCCTTATGATCATGGGACTGTTCGGCGGGACGGTGTTCCCCCTGGCGATGGGTTACGCCGCTGACGCTGTCGGGCAGGCCGGAGCTGTCGCCGTGATGACCGTCGGGGTCGCATACCTCCTTTATTACACATTGAAAATCAGAAAAGCATAAACACGAAATAACATGAAAGACATCGTAGTAGGAATGGGTGAAGCGCTTTGGGACGTGCTTCCCGAAGGCAAGAAAATCGGAGGCGCGCCGGCCAATTTCGCATACCACGTTTCCCAGTTCGGCCTCCCGAGCTGCGTCGTGAGCGCTGTCGGCAACGACCCTCTCGGCGACGAGATTATCGAGAACTTCACATCGAAAGGCCTGAACCACCTGATTGAGCGTGTACCTTATCCGACGGGCACCGTGCAGGTTGAAATCGACCAGGCCGGGATCCCGCAATATGAAATCAAGGAGAACGTGGCGTGGGACAATATCCCTTACACAGCCCGTCTCGAACAGCTTGCGGAGCGCACGAAGGCCGTCTGCTTCGGCTCTCTCGCCCAGCGTAACGTAGTCTCGCGCAACACAATCAACCGCTTCCTCGACGCGATGCCGCAGACCGCCGACTCGCTGGTAGTCTTCGACGTGAACCTCCGCCAGGGTTTCTACAACAAGGAGATACTCTGCAACTCGATGAAGCGTTGCAACATACTGAAGATTAACGACGAGGAGCTGGTTACCGTCAGCCGTATGTTCGGCTATCCCGGTATCGACCTTCAGGACAAGTGCTGGATTCTGCTCGGCAAGTACAACCTGAAGATGCTGATTCTGACCTGCGGCATCAACGGCAGCTACGTCTTCACTCCCGGAACCGTATCCTTCCAGCCGACCCCGAAGGTAGAGGTCGCCGACACCGTCGGCGCGGGGGATTCGTTCACAGCCGCCTTCATCGCCTCCATCCTCAAAGGGATGTCTGTCGCCGAAGCGCATGCCAAGGCCGTCCAGACCTCGGCCTTTGTCTGCACCCGCCCCGGCGCCATGCCGATCCTCCCTCCCGAAATCATCGGCTGACCCACGGAATATCCAGAATTTATATAGAAATTACACCCCAACGGGTGTAATTTTCCTTTTTATCCGGTTTTTTATACCCAATGGGGTGCAATGTTGGTTGTTTTTGTTATCTTTGCACCCAAACGGGTATAGATTAACATGACAGTATTAGCCAAATATGTGAAAGAGATGCGTAAGCAGTTCGGCCTTACGCAGATTGACTTGTCTCAAAAATCGGGAGTCGGATTGCGCTTTGTCCGCGAACTGGAGCAGGGAAAAGAAACACTCCGTCTTGACAAGGTCAACCAGGTATTGGCGCTTTTCGGTTCAGAAATGGCTCCTGCTAAAATCACCAGGTTATGAAACAGGCAAGTATATATGTCAATTCAAAACTCGCCGGAATTCTGACAGAGGATGACGAGGGCTATGAGTTCCGATATGATTCGGAATACCTGAATTCCGATGACGCTGTGGCTGTAAGCCTTACTTTGCCATTGAGGGATAAGAAGTTCCGAAGCACGGTCCTGTTTCCATTCTTTGACGGACTGATTCCGGAGGGATGGCTTCTTGACATAGCTGAACAGAGTTGGAAAATTTCGGCGAGGGACAGATTCTCGTTACTGCTGGCTTGTTGCAAGGATTGCATCGGTAATGTCAGCGTCGTACCGTTAAAGGAGGAGGACTGAGAGTATGAATAAATGCCTGTATTGTTATAAGCCATTGAAGGACGGCGAGAAAGACTATCATAAAGCGTGTGCCCGGAAAATCTTTGAAACCTCAGTTGTTCCGACACTTCCCTACACCAGGGCCAATATAAAGGACCTGGCTCGGGAAATAGTTTCGGCAAGTACCACTGTGACAGGTGTACAGGCAAAGCTGTCCCTGGATATAGCACGCGGTACCGGTGGGGAACAGCGACGTTTTACGATAGTAGGGCTATGGGGGCGCTTTATATTGAAACCCCAGACCGAACTATATCCACACCTCCCTGAAAACGAGGACTTGACAATGCGTATGGCTGATGCTGTCGGAATACGTACCGTTCCCCATTCTCTGATTCGGTTTGCAGATGGCGAACTGTGCTATATTACCCGCAGGATTGACCGTGAGAGCGATGGTTCAAAGGTTGCGATGGAAGATATGTGCCAGTTGTCGGAGCGATTGACGGAGGACAAATATAAAGGTTCATATGAGCGTATTGCCAAGCTGATACTCAAATATTCGGAAGCGCCGCTTTTGGATGTCGTTAATTTTTGGGAAATAGTTGTTTTTTCATGGCTGACGGGAAACGCTGACATGCATTTGAAAAATTTTTCTATTTATCGTCCCTCGGCGGTCAATAGGATGACGCCTGCCTATGACCTCCTCTCGACCTCGTTGGTTATGCCGAACGATGACGAGGAGCTTGCGTTGACTTTAAACGGTAAAAAGAAAAGAATCAAAAAGCTGGATTTTGTAACGGCGATGCGGGAAAGCGGTATGGATGGAAAATCAATTGACAATTTATTCGACAGATTCTCAAAGGCTATTCCGAAATGGCATACGCTTATCGAAGATTCTTTTTTGCCAGATGAAATGAAACAGGCTTATATAGAATTGATTAGCGATATGTCAAATCGTTTGTTGACGGAATGACTTCCGCATATTAGGTAGATAATGCTTTGGATGCTCGGGAAAAAAGCGGGCCGCGTCGTCGCGACGCGGCCTGTCTTTTGTCGGAACCGCCCATAGGCAGGCGGCCGTCGGGGATTGCCATGATGCAATCTGTTACACACCGGATCTATCGAATCACTACTTGGTTAATCTCTTCATCAATCAATGATATCGGTTCCGCGAGTTTCCTACTCGCTCCTGGTGAATGGTGTAGGGTGAAAGGTTAAGCTCTATTCGGTATGAGTTTGGGATGAGGGTTCATCCTACGACGCGAAGTTAGCCGTAAGCTGGGTAAGGGGCGTTACCCAAACAACGGCAAGCGTTACCAATTTTACGGAAACGGGCGGTTTTTGATTTTTTAAGGGTACGGGGAGGCCATGCGGCTGAAAAAAATGGTAAATTCGCGGGAATAGGCGTGTCGCGAACGCGGCATGCCCCCTGAACCCGAATGATTGACTTTACCAACATATCGCGCCCGTTTTTCAGCCGAATAGTCAAGGCTGAGGCTGAAGCTCGCCGCAATCCGCGGGAGAGCCAGTCAAGGGTGCTGCGCGACCTTGTGACGCGTGGCGCGAGGACTTCGTTCGGCGTAGACAAGGGTCTGGGCTGCGTCGCCTCGGCTCCCTCAGCGGGGGAACTTTACGAGCGTTTTTCCGCGCTGGAGGTCAATGATTATCCGGCAATCCGTCCTTACGTCATGCGTATGGTCGACGGGGAGGCGGATGTGCTGTGGCCGGGGGTGTGCCGCCGCTACGCCCAGTCGTCGGGTACTTCCGACGGCAAGAGCAAGTTTATCCCCATCACTCCCCGCGGGCTGCGGCGCTCACATTACGCCGGGGCTGCCTATTCCGTGGCCTCCTATCTGGCAAGCTACCCTGACAGCAGCGTTTTCGGAGGGAAGAATTTCATCCTCGGGGGGAGCTTCGCCAACGAGCTGACTCTCAAGACGGGGGTCAAGGTAGGCGACCTTTCCGCATCGCTTATCGACCGCATTAACCCGCTGGTCAACCTTTTCCGCATCCCGTCGAAACGGATTGCCCTGATGGCCGACTGGAACGAGAAGCTCCCGGCACTTGTGGAGGCTTCGCTCCGGGCCGATGTCAGGAGTATCTCCGGGGTGCCCTCCTGGTTTCTGACTGTGCTTAAAAAGGTGGTGGAGCGCGCCGGGGCCGAGACAATCCACGATGTGTGGCCCAACCTCGAGGTGTTTTACCACGGCGGGATCGCGTTCGGACCCTACCGCGAACAGTACCGCCGCATAACCGACCCGTCGCAGATGCGCTACTGGGAGAACTACAACGCGTCGGAGGGCTTTTTCGCCGTCCAGGAGCGTCGCGACTCCCCGGAAATGGGGCTTATCCTCACAGCCGATACTTTCTACGAGCTTCTGCCGCAGGAGGCGGGGGGCAGGCCTCTTCCGGTGTGGAAGGCTGAGCCGGGGATGGTGGCCGAACTGGTGGTTACCTCGTCAAACGGCCTGTGGCGCTATCGCACGGGTGACACGGTGAAAGTCGAGAGTGTCGACCCGCTGACAATCACCATCGCCGGGCGCACGAAATGCTTCATCAACGCTTTCGGCGAGGAGGTGATGGTCTACAATACCGACGCGGCGCTGGAGCAGGCGTGCGCTGCCACCGGCGCCGAGGTGCTGAACTATACCGCCGCCCCGGTGTATGCCGGGGACCGCACCCGCGGCCGACACCAGTGGCTTGTCGAGTTCGGGCGGAAACCCGCTTCTCTCGAGGAGTTCGCCGACATACTCGACCGGGAGCTGCAAAATCAGAACTCCGACTACCAGGCTAAACGCTCCGGGGGAATCTTCCTTGACCGCCTTGAGGTCGTTCCGGCTGTCAGCGGCGTGTTTGACCGCTGGCTCGCGTCGACCGGCAAACTCGGGGGGCAGCGCAAGGTGCCCCGCCTGAGCAACGACCGGGCGATAATGGACCGCCTGTTGGCGATGAATAACGAAATTAATTGAAAGCCATGAATATAAAGAACACTCTTTCGGCATTTCTGCTATGCGCGGCATCGGCGCTGCAGCTTTCCGCACAGGATTCCGCGCCCAAATACATCTTCTACTTTATCGGCGACGGTATGGGTGTCAACGAGGTAATGAACGCACAGCTTTATAAGAAGCACGTGCTCGGGGCCGGAGACCTCGCAATGACCGGCCTTCCCGCCGGATCGATGGCTACCAACCACTCAGCCTCTTCCGATGTTACCGACTCCGCGGCAGCGGGGACAGCTCTGGCTACCGGCCATAAGACGGTCAACGGGATGCTCGGCGTGACTCCGGATTCAGCCGCCGTAACGTCGATAGCCAAGGTGCTTTTTGACGACGGCTACGGTGTGGGGCTTGTGACCTCCGTCGCGATTGACGACGCCACCCCCGGCGCTTTCTATGCCCATGTCCCCAACCGCGGGATGTACCGCGAAATCGGGAGCCAGCTCGCTCGGAGCGGTTACCAGTTCGCGGCCGGTTCGGGTCTGCGCGGTACGAAGGACAAGAAGGGGCGCGACAACGGGCTGCTCGCCGAGTTCGCCGAGAACGGAGTCAGTGTTTCCTACGGGCTTGACGGAGCGGACTTTACCGCCGACCGTATGCTGATTCTGAGTCCCGACACCCTGCGAAACTGGAATATCGGGTTCACGATAGACTCCATCCCCGGGGCGCTGACCCTGCAGGAGCTGACAAAGGCGTGCATAACCCATCTCGAGCGCGTCTCCCCGGATAAGTTCTTCATAATGGTCGAGGGGGGCAACATAGACCATTCGGGCCACGGCAACGACGCCGGCGCGAACATAATCGAGACGGTGAACTTCGACAAGACGCTCGAAATCGCCCTTGACTTCTACCGCCAGCACCCCGACGAGACCCTTATCGTCGTTACCGCCGACCACGAGACGGGAGGAATGTCGGTAGGGAACAACAGTTCGGGCTATGCCGTGTTCCCCGAGCGTCTTTCCGGGCAGCGGCTGTCGAAGGACGCGTTCTCTGACTTCTGCAAGGGAATCGCGAAGTCGAAACGGATTTTCACCTGGGACGATATGAAGGAGTATCTTACCGAGAACCTCGGTTTATGGACCCCGAAGACAAAAATCACTAAGGAGCAAACCGGGCGCCTCCGCGAGATGTTTGAAGATATGTTTACGAGGAATATAGCTCAGCCCGACCAGAAGACCCTCTACGCCGACTTCGACGCGTTTACGGCGGCGGTGTTCGAGGTCCTCGATACCCAGGCCGGTATCAACTGGGCCTCTACCAAGCATACCGGCTCCCCGGTGCCGGTGTTCGCCATCGGTCGCGGCTCGGAGATTTTCGGCAGCTTCGGCGACAATACCGACCTGCCGAAGAAGATAATGAAGCTCGCAGGAAAAACGCTTGACTAAGCCGCCATTTAACGAACGAAACAGACTGATGAACCGCAACACGTTGCTCTTTATCCTTATCCCGCTGCTCGCGCTGGCGTTCCCGGCGCGGGGGGTGGACTATAACGCCCTGCAGGTAGAGGTCGCGATGCACCCCGACCGCTACCGCGCCTTGCTGAACCGGTTTGTGGCAGGCGATACGACCCTTACCTCGCATGAGCTGGCGACCGTTTACTTCGGCTATTCCTTCACGCCCGACTACGACCCGCGGGAGACTTTCGACGGAATCTCCGACGCTTTCACCGCGAAGGATTACGAGCGGGTCGCGCTTCTGACTCCCGACGCGCTGGTTGTCAACCCCGTGTCGCTCGACCTGAGCATAATGGCCCTCACCGCCGCCGAGCAGGGGGCCGGGGAGAGACCGGGTATGAGGGCGGCAAACCTCGGGCCGCGCTGCGACATGATCGCGACCGCTATCCTTGAAAGCGGCCGGGGCACCACGCCCGACTCCCCGTTCAAGGTAATCTCCTCGGCCGATATCGGAAGGCTGCTGCGCAACGTGCTGGGAATAAACGTGATTGTCGGGCGCACGAAAATCGGCGAGGTGGATGCCATAAAGGTTACATTCCCCGGCAGCGACCGCCAGCATATACTCTATTTCGACAATTCCCGCGAGACGCTGTTCCTGGCCCGCAGAAGCGCCTCGGACAAAACTAACAAACACTGACCGCCATGCCTGACACATCAAAACCCAAATGGACCGAAATCGAGCACCTTCCCAAATGGGACGAGGAGTTCTACCATGTCTATACCGCCAAGAAGCACGGCAAGTGGGTGATGCTCAAGACGCTGCGCCCCGAGCTGGCCGACGACCCGCGCTTCCGCGACATGATTGAGAAAGAGTTTGACGTGCGCTATAACCTGGCTCATCCTAATATCGTCATGATCAACGATTTCGAGGAGGTGCCGGGGCTCGGGAGGTGCATTATAACCGATGATGTCTACGGCGACTCGCTGCGGACGCTGCTCGACGAGGGGAAGGTTACCCATGACATTCAGGAGAAGGTGGTCCACCAGCTTCTCGACGCGATCGAGTATATACAGAAGAACCATATCGTACATCATCCTATACGCCCCGAAACGATTATATTTACCGAGAATATCCGCAACCTGAAGGTGATTGACGTCGGGTTTGACCAGCGGTCCCACCTTACTCCGGCTGACGTCTCGGAGGATCTCGCCTCCTACGGGCGGGTGCTCCAGGAGGTGCTCAAGGCCACGGGGGACCGTAATCCGCGGCTGAACCGTATCGCCCAGCGGTGCGCGGCTCCCAAAGGTCGTCCGTTCCGCGATGTGACGGATGTAAAGATGGCGCTCGCCGGGCATTCCAACAAGCGGGTCTACATCGTGATTACGGTTTTCCTCGTGATAATGGCCTTCGTGCTGGGGTGGCTTTCGGTAAGGCCCCTTCCCGGAGCTCAGCGGCAACCCGCGGCAACCGAGGCCGTTTCGGAATGAAGAAATTAATTCAGCAATTATAAACGATAAATGATTGAAGTAAAGGCAATAGAGCCGACGCGCCGCAATCTGCGCAAGTATGTGGCTTTCGGCAACTCGCTTTATAAGGACAATCCGTGCTACGTCCCGCCGCTGATGGTCGACGACGTAAACACCCTCTCGCCGGAGAAGAATCCGGCGTTCGACCACTGCGAGGCGCAGTGCTTCATGGCCTACCGCGACGGTAAGCCTGTAGGACGCGTGACTGGCATTATCAACCCGATAGTCAACGGGCGTACCGGCTCGGCCGACCTCCGTTTCGGGTTTGTAGACTTTATCGACGATGCCGAGGTTGTCGATGCCCTGTTCAAGGCTGTCAGCGACTGGGGGCGCTCAAAGGGGATGACCTCCATCGTCGGCCCGATGGGCTTTTCCGATATGGACCACGAGGGCATGCTGACTTTCGGTTACGACGAGATGGGTACCATGGCGACCATCTACAACCATCCGTACTATGTTGACCATATGGAGCGTATGGGCTTCAAGAAGGATGCCGGGTGGGTCGAATACTATGTCAAGGTCCCCGAGCATATCCCGGAAAAATACCAGCGTATAGCCGACATAGTGAAGCGCCGCGAGAACCTGAAGGTTAAGAAGTACACCTCCCGCAAGAAAATCAAGGAGGAATACGGCGTGGCGCTGTTCGAGCTGATCAACCGCGCCTACGACAAGCTCTACGGCTACTCCCCCCTGACTCCCCGCCAGATTGACTACTATATCGAGATGTATCTGAGCATCATCAATCTCGACCTGGTCACGGTGGTTACCGACGCCGACGACACGTTGGTAGCGATCGGGATTTCGATTCAGTCCTTCTCCGACGCGCTCCGCAAGAGCGGGGGGAAGCTCTTCCCCCTGGGGTGGACTCATCTGCTGAAAACCCTGCGCGGGAAGTCGAACGCCGTTGACCTGCTGCTTATCGCGGTGGCGCCGGAGTATCAGAACAAGGGGGTGAACGCCCTGCTCTTCGCCGACCTGATTCCGTACTACAACAAATACGGTTTCGAGCACGCGGAGACCAACCTGGAGCTTGAAGACAATACCGCCGTGCAGAACCAGTGGGCATATTTCGACCACCGTCTCCACCGCCGCCGCGCGACGTTTCGCAAGCCTCTGTGATGAAAGAGTTTTCCCTGCCGAACTGCGACGTGTTCTCCGCGATGGAGGCCGGATGCGACGAGGCCGGGCGTGGATGCCTCGCCGGGCCTGTGTGCGCCGCGGCGGTAATCCTGCCGGACGACTTCCACCATCCGTGGCTTAACGACTCCAAGCAGCTAACCGAGCGCAGACGCGAACTGCTGCGCCCGGTAATCGAGGCGGAGGCGGTCGCTTGGGCTGTCGCCTGGTGCACCCCGGCCGAGATTGACTCGATGAACATCCTGAACGCGTCAATCGAGGCGATGCACCGCGCCCTCGACGCGCTGTCGCCCCGTCCGGGGCGCGTGATTGTCGACGGGAACCGTTTCAAGCCCTACCGCGACCTTCCCTGGAAGACTTTCGTGAAGGGTGACGGGCGCTTCGGCAACATCGCCGCCGCCTCGGTGCTCGCGAAGACCCACCGCGACGAGCTGATGGAGCGCCTCGACGCCGAGTTCCCGGCCTACAACTGGCGGGGCAACAAGGGGTACCCGACCGCCGACCACCGCGCCGCGATTGCCGCCAACGGCCCGACCCCCTACCACCGCCTCTCGTTCAGGCTGCTGCCCGATCCGGTCCTCCCCGGCTTCGAGGGCGTGCCATAACGGCCCATAATATATCATTCATTCGAGTAGAAGAGCTGCATCTTTTTAAGAGGACGTATTAAAATTCCGATACGTCCTCTATTTGTACCCGGATGGGAGGGTGCTATCAGAATGGTTCAGATGGTAGGAGCTTGGAGGTGAGGCCGATGGGAGCAATCTGAAGATTGTGACCGAGGCCGAACCTTCAAGCGACGACCCAGATGGGCCGTTATGATACACCCTCATTTTTATTTTTAGCGGGGCTGTCAACCTTTTTCTGATAACGGGTGTTTATTAAGTACAAAAACTCCTAACAGAACTTGGTTCAAAACAACTATTTATTATGAAGAAAGCGATTTTAATGATTACTCTCATGCTGGGTTGCATGACGGTTTTCGCACAGAAAATCGACAAGAACGAGCTTAAGCAGCTTAAGGCGTTCCTGTCAATGCCCGCCGAAAAGGACGGTACTAACGCGCAAGCCCTCAAAATCACCGACCTTAATGCCCCCTCCACCTGGGAAGGTGTGACCGTTGAAAACGGCCGCGTGAAATCCATCGAGTGGAAGGACAAACACCTTGCCGGCGACCTAAACCTTGCCGGATTTACTTCCCTCGAGACCCTGAACGTTTCCCGTAACAAGATTACTTCGATCAATCTCTCGGGCGACGCCGCTCTCAGCAATCTCAACGCCTCGCGTAACCTGATCAAGACCGCCGACCTTACCGGCTGCTCCGCTCTCGTAACGCTCAACATCTACAAGAACCGCCTGACGGAAATCGACCTCAGCGCGACTCCGCTCCTGACGACTTTCAACGTCTCCAACAACTACCTGGTATCGCTTGACGTGGCAAACTCCGCCACCCTCAAGACTCTCAACTGCCAGGGTAACCACCTCGAGAACCTCAAGGTCGAGAACTGCACCGCTCTGAAGAACCTCTATTGCGGCTACAACAAGCTGACAGGAATCACCCTCGTAGGGCTTGAGAACCTCCAGAACCTCAATGTCGACGACAACGAGATTTCCAACATGATTGTCAGCGGTCTTCCCGCGCTCAGCTCCTTCATCTGCTCCGATAACAATATGAACGGACTGGCAATGCGCGACTGTACCGCCCTGCTCGACCTCGTATGCTCATACAACAACCTGACTTCGCTCACGGTTGATAACTGCCCGCAGCTCCTCTTCGTCGATTGCTCTTACAACGACCTTACCCAGTTGACCCTCAGCAATCAGACCTTCCTGCAGCGCGTGCTCTGCAACAACAACCAGTTGACCATGCTCGACGTTTCCTTCGACCAGGCCCTGGTTTACGTCAACTGCCGAAACAACATGATCAACGACCTGCGCACAATGGGCGACAACTCCCTGCGTATGATCGCCTGCCAGTGGAACTACTAATCCCCGGCACTTAGATACAATCTACGGCAACCCGCTCTTCATATAGACCCCCAAGCCGGCGGGGGCGCCTCTTACCGGGCGCCCCCGCTTTTTGTCGGTCTATCCCCGCGGAGCGCCCTCAGGGCGCTCCAGTGTGAGCAGGCCGCCGTGGGCGGCTTATGTCAGGAGGGTATGTGCCTGTGGATGGGCGTTATTTTGAGGTTATGCGGCCTTTGGCGGTGGTGAAGTAGTCGGTGTGTCCCTTTTTCTGGTAGGCGCGGACGTAGTCGAAGTCAGTCCGGTAGGTGAAATCGTGGTCGGCGTCCTTGGCCCAGGAGCCGTTGCCGACCGACTGGTTCAGGATTACGTAGAAGTCTTTGTCGAAGGGCCAGGTGACATCCTCTGTCCAGGCTCCCTTGGCGAAATGGGGATTGTTGATGGTAGTCGTAAGTTTACCGTCAACGAAGAAGGAGAGATGCTCCGCGTCCCATTCGACAGCGTAGACGTGCCACTGCGAGGCGTCGATGTCCGGGGTCTCGCATCCGACATAGGTGCTGTCGACACTGACGGGAGTGAAGTATTTAGCGGAATTGGGATGTTTGGGGTAGCGCATCGCGTGGTGGAGTGTCTGGTAGGCGACCTGCTCGTCGTCAATCTGTTCCCAGGCGTCGATTTCGCCGCATACCGGCCACCCGCCGGTTCCATCGACCGGCAAGAGCCAGAAGGCGGGGAAGTTGCCGGTATGTGGATTTGTGCGGCATCGCGCTTCGATATATCCTCCTCGCATTTGGAATTTCCCGTTGGAGTTGATGGCGCCGGAAATCATCTCCTTGTTCCCTTCCGCCATGGAGGGGGGCGTCTTCACGCAGAGCGGGGTATAGAAGCCGTCGCCGAAACGGTTTACCTCGCGGCGGGCGGCGTCGCCGTCGGCGATAAAGCGGCTCCATGTGGCTCCGCCGCGGCTATGGTAGTTCCATTTCGCGGTGTCCATGGCGTTTCCGTCGAACTCGTCGCTCCATATCAGTTCCCATTCTGAGCCGTCGGATGCGGCGGGAGGCATGGCCGTGATGGCGGGAACAGCGAGGAGCGCCGCGCATAGCGCTAGCGCTCCCCGGTGGTTCATAATGATGTTCTTTTTCATAAGTGTTATCTTATGAGGACTTTCGTTGTCGTGCTTCCCTGGCGGCGGATGTAGACGCCCGGAGTGTCACCGGTGACGCGGATTCCCTGGAGGTTGTAATATTCCACGGGAGCGTCGCTGTCCGCGTCGCTGTCAGGAATAACGTCGGTTATGCCCGATACGTTGCCGTCCTTGGTTGAGAAGTAGTTGAGGTTGTCTTTCTTCTGGTACGCGCGCACATAGTCGAAGTCTGTCTGGTAATCGAAGCCGAGGTCAGGCTTGGCCGCCCAGCCGCCGTCGCCTACCGACTGGTTGCAGATGATGTAGAACGGCTTATTGAAGGGCCAGGTAACCGACTCGGTCCATTTCCCCTCGGAATAGTGAGGGTTCTTGGCGGTAGCGTAGGCCACTCCGTCGACATACCAGGTGATATGCTCGGAGTCCCAGTCAATAGCGTAGGTGTGCCATAGAGCCGCGTCGACGTTCGACATTGTGCCCCCGCTGAAAGGAATCGGCTTGCTGATCGAGCCGTAATTATTTTTTACGGAGCCGTTGTTGGGATAGCGCCACGCGCAGTGGAGCGAGCCGTAGGCGATTTTCTCGGTGTTGATCTGTTCCCAAATGTCAATCTCGCCGCAGGAGGGCCATCCGGCGTACTGTACGGTCGGCATCATCCAGAAAGCGGGGAAGTTGCCGGAGTGGGGGTTGGTTTTGCAGCGCGCTTCTACGTATCCGCCGTTGAGGTAGAATTTGTTGTGGGTGTAAATCGCGCCGGAAATCATCTCTTTTTTCTCGGCGGGAAGGAACTCGTCGGGGGTCTTCATGCAGTAAGACTTGTACATCCCCTGGTCGAACTTGTTGACGACCGGGCGCTCGTTGTCGACGGCGCAGAAGCGGTTCCAGGTAGAGCTGTAGCGGGGGTGGTAGCTCCATTTCGAGGTATCCATGGCGTCGCCCGAGAACTCGTCGCTCCAGATGAGGGTCCATTCCCCTTCGGGGGTGTCGGCGTATTCGCCGTAGACGTAAATCTGGCCGTTTATCTGGTAGGGGTACAGTTCGGAAACTCCCTCGGCGGGAATCTCGAACTCTTCCCACTGGCGGTTGCCGCTGACATACTGTTCGCCGAAGATGTTCTGCCCGTGGCGCACGGTCAGTCTGTCACCCTTGAACCCTTCGAGGGTCGGGCGGGGTTCGACGCTGACAGCCGTCCAGTAGGCGACGCTGAGGGGCAGGGGCTTGTAGCCGGGGGCCCATATGTTGCCGTTTAGGATTTCGGAGAAGAACTCGCACTCCTCCTTGTGGAGGTTGACGAGGAAGTCGACGGCGCAGTCACCCTCGGCCTCTACGCGGGCGCGGTAAACGCCCGGCACGGTTTCCGAGGGGATGGAGATGGTGGGTAGTTGCTGGGGAAGGCCGTATCCCATAAGGTCGGCCGCGTCAAAACTGCCGTCCTGGCCCAGGTCGATGTAGAGGCTCATTTTCGTGGCGGGGCCGGAGTAGGTGACCTCGGGAACGAGGGATTTGCCGATTCCGGCGCTGAGAACGCTCTCGTCCTGGAACACGTGGCGCTGTGTCGAGTTGATTTTGAACGTGCCTTCGAGGGTCACGAATGTGATGCCGCTGTCGCGGTCTTTTTCTCCAGAAAGGTCGCAGGGATATAGGTTGTCGGCGGTTTGAGCGCCGGCCTGGAGAGATGCTCCGGCAAGGGCGAGACTGGTAAGGAGTAAAAATTTCTTTCGCATCCGATAATTGATTATGAGGTTAACTATGAGTTAATATTGCGAGATAATATCATTATCCTCGCGAAGATAGCTATTAATTCCGTAACTTGCAGTAATTCGTTATATTAAAAAAACATAAGAAAAAGAGGGGCCGCGCCAATCGATTGGCGCGGCCTCTCCGGGTATTGTCGCGGCTTGACAGCCGATTAGTAGAGCAGCTCGAAGTCGTCGATAATCATCTGCGAACCTTCTCCGCCGGTGTAGTAGTCTCCGCCGATGGATGAAGACGCCACGCAGATTATGTTTTCGGCCTTGACCTCGGGATAGCCCTCATAGCTGATGGGTATTTCAACTTCGATGAGGCCGTCGCCGGCAGTGGCTTCCTTGAACACGCGCTCTCCGTAGCCGATTACATTCTTGTCGTTCTTGCTGAACAGCGACGGGCCGAGGGTTCGTACCACGCATGGATACTTCGTTCCGAGCTTCGCGTCGTTCTTGTTTTCGCCGTTGAGGATAGCTATGTAGATTATACCGCTATCCATATCGCCGACTTTTACATCCGTGCGGGGGTCGCCACTGTCCTTCCTGTTGATTGCAACCGGGGTATATTTAACCCATGCGCGGAGGGCGCGGGGACGGCTTGCGAACGGACGACCCCATGCGAGGATGCCGTAGTAAGTCTCCTCAGTCCCAAGGAACTCGCCGATGAATATGTTTCCCGCGGCGAATTTACCGATACCGAACATCGCGACATACTGGCTTGTGAGGCGAGCCGATGATTTTCCGGAGTGGAACAGGGTGGTTTCCTGCTCGGTCACCTGCTTATTAAGCGTTGAGGAGCCTTTGTTGCCGGTATCCCAGAACAGCGATTCTTTTGATGCCGCCGGAATGACGGATTTGCCGTCTTTGCCCCATTCTTCAAAACTCGAGTTGGGTAGTTGTTGGTTGCTTTCAGTTGTGAACGTGCAGGTCACAGAGGAAGTGAAGTCGTCGCAGTAGGATTGGTACTCGTAGGTAGTTCCGGGTTCCAGGCCGGTCAGTGTGACGGTGTACTTCGAGTTGACAGCGGCGCGGGATGTGGCGCCGTCGGCAGCTACCTGAGTCCACTGCTGGGTGCCCTGCTTGCGGTACTGGATTCCGAAGCCGGTAGCGTTCTCCTTCATCACGGTGCCGGTGAGGGTTGCCTTGGTTGCCCAGGTGGTGGCGGCGTTGGCCTCAACCTGGTCGGTCATGACGAGCGCGTCGGAAACCATGATGTTCAGGGTCGCGGTCGCGGTCTTGTCGGCGTTGTCGGTAACGATTACCGTCACGGCGTGTTCCCCTGAGGGGAGGTTGTTGAGAAGCTCCTTGTCGAAGGAAATCTTCATCTCCGAGAAGTTCGTGTCGTCGTGGGTGGTGTATGTCCAGCGGAGGCCGTGCTCGTTGATTACGGTCTCGAGGGAGGGATCCATGCCGAAAATCTCGAAATCGTTGCCGCCGATGCCGAGCAGGTCGGTAAAGGCATCGCAGCGCAGCTCAACCTTCTTGAGGAAGGAGGTGGCGGCGATCCATAAGGACTTCTTGGCGAACTTGCCAGGTTCGGCAATCACGGCCTGGGAGAGGTCGAAGCCGATTCCGGAGATAGCGGGGGCGGCGTTGATGGTGTACTCGTCCTCTACGACGGTAGCTTCCTGCACCTCGACGGTGATGAAAGCGCCGCCTACGGGGGAGGTTACGCCGCCGTCATGCTTGACGGTAAGGATGTACTCCGTCTTGGGTTTGGCGTTCTCAATAGTGCCGGTCTTGGTGAACTCCTCGCCGGTCGAGAGAGTGCCCTTGAGGGTCCAGGTGAGGTTCTTGTCGATGGAGGGCATCATGAAGTACCCCTTGGTGTTCCCGTCGGCAATCAGCTCCGGGGTAAATTCCAGGGAGCCGGTCTTGTGGCCTACGGTCATGGAGATGTCGGAAAGGACCTCTTTCGCCCCGTCCTCAACGACAACGCTCGAAACGACGTTGGCGAGGGCGGCAACGATGGTTACCTGTGATACGGAGCCGTCGCCGACGGTGAATTTCTCAGCCCCTTTGAACCATCGGGTGTCGAAGGAGGCGGGGACGGAGTCTCCGGCCCATACCTCGGCGGTGTAGTTGCCCGCCAAGAGAGTAACGCCACCCGCGGGGAGGGGATTGGAAGCGTCGAAGCGCCGCACAAGTCCCTTCTCGTTGGAAATCCAGATCATCGCGTCCTTTTTCAGGTCGTCGACGGAGGTTATGGCACGCGATTTGGTAACGTCGGCGTTGAGGC
Source organism: uncultured Muribaculaceae bacterium (assembly GCA_910585755.1). Taxonomy (GTDB): domain Bacteria; phylum Bacteroidota; class Bacteroidia; order Bacteroidales; family Muribaculaceae; genus UBA7173. The sequence continues at coordinate 21,343 of CAJUFH010000004.1, forward strand.
TCGTGCGAATCATTACGCGCCCTTCGCCGGAGCCGTTGCCCAGGTCGTATTTAGCGTCGTCGGAGCAACCGGCCAGCGCCAGCCCGAGGGCGGCTATGCTGATAGTCAATAGCTTTTTCATTGGTCAGTCCTCCTGTTATTCAAACTTTAAATCTTGTGATTTCTCGTTGCCCTTTTGGTCGACCACGCGGATAATGAACGTGTTCTGTCCGGGGTAGATGCCAAGCAGGGGAACGAACTGGGTGATGTCGAACGTAACCTCGGTTTTTCCTATCACATCGTTCTCGAGGGGGAACCCGAACTCTGTAAGTTGCCCTTTCAAATCGCCGGGATACGCGAGGTCGAATTCCTTATCCATCCCCATTGAGGCGAGTATGCCGGCAAGTTCGGGGCATGCGTGGATTGTGACAAACAGGTTGGAGATTGCGTCGGTAGCTTTGATTACCACTTTGGCTTCCTGTGTCGGCTGCATATTCTCGTCGGCGAAGTCAGATACTTTGTTCCAGGTGCCGTCGAGCTTGATGGTCTCGCTGTCGAAACCAATCGCGTCGCCGGGCTGGGGGTCGTCGGGGTTCTCGGGTCCGGGAGGGGTCGGGTCGTCGGGAAGGACTTCGTGGCCCGGGCGGTCAGAGGGGTCGAGGATGTCGTCCTCGACAGCGTTGTCAACCGTCATGTCCTCGCTCTCTACGGAGGTGTCGACCGAAATCGGGGTGCCGTCGACGATGATATAGCCGTTTTCGTCGGGCGAAACGGCGTCGTTCTTTTTCAGGCCGAAGGTAATCTTGCGGTGCTGACCTTTCTTTACGTCAACGAGGGCGCTGGCAAAGGTCTCGGCGGTGCCGCTGACGGTGCCGGAGAACTCTACGCGGAGGGTCTGGTTCTCGTCGTCGGTGGAGGCGAAGTAGCCCGCGTCTGTCGCGGGGGTCTGGGGGGTGAAGTTCAGGGCGTTACCCTCGGTGGTCTTGACGCTAACATTCAGGTCGCTTCCGGCCTCGGCCAGGAGCTGCTGGGTGAAGTGGACGGTCACCATGATGTTGCCCAGGGTGCAGACAACCGGCTCTACGTCGGTAATCTGGTTCTCGGCGATGGAGAACTTCTGCGTGCCTGTGAAATAGGGACAGTTCCAACCCGCGGCTTCGGGAGCCTCGGCGGAAGCCACGTCGACCGTGTAGTCGCCAACGTTGAGGAGGACGAACTCGTCCATCTCGCCGTATTTCCAGGTTCCGGCCTCGGTGCCGTCGGTTCCGGTGATTTTGACGATAAAGTTGGTGAGGTCGACTGATTCGCGCGACTTGGGAGCCTTCATCGGGGCCAGGCCGTCCTTAATCAGTGTCTCGCCATTGGTGACTTCCACGCCGAAGGTCGCGGTGCGGAGTCGGCCGACCCCCTTTCCGGAGTCGGTTTTGACGTCCGGCTCCCATGTGTCGCTGCAGGAGGAAACTCCCGAAGCGAGCAGGGCTGCCGCCGCCATTATGGAGAAAATCTTGGTTTTCATTATTTTGTTTTACTCTTTTCGGTTAGGAAGTTTAGTAGCTCAGCTCAACATCGTCGACATAGAGCGCGGAGCCGGTGTAATAGCCGTTCAAAACGCCCAGGAATCCTGTGTGTTTAGGAATGTCATTCTTGTTAAGGTAGGTTGTCCCGGCATTGGTAGAGCGGAAGATAACACTCAGCTTGGCTGCTTTCTCGGCGTTGTCGCCATATGTCAGGCTGACGGTCTGCTGCGAGAAGCTGTCAATGGCATCCAGCGCTTTCGAGGCGGTAGCGACGACGTTGCCGTTTGCGTCATAGACGGTAATCTCGGCATAACCCTTGTCTGCGGAGTTGCTCGGAGTGTACCTGTACCAAAATTTAATTGCCGACGGGCGCGAAGCGAAAGCTATACCATATTGCGGAGAGCCATTGTATGTTCCGAGGAACAGCTCGCCTTGGGAGAATTGCTTGGCATCGTTAGTCCCAGCCGTGTTGCGTTTAACGTCGAAACCGACAGAACGGATATTGGCGCATGCCCCATTGCGTCCAGCTTCTTCCTTTGCGGTGGAACTTATTGCCGAGTAACTGCTTTCGGATGACAGGAAACCGGTTGTGAGCGGATTCAGAGTCCCCCAGTTGCCTCCCAAAGACCAAACCGTTACATTAGCGGCCAGATTCGACTTGTTTTCCGAAGTCCAATCCTCCAATCCTGAATTCTCGATTCCAAGGATTTCCTCGGTTTTGGCGGTCTGGGTTACGCAGGAGATTCCGTCAACGATGGCGCGGAAATAATAGGTCGTGTTAGCGTCGAGGCCGCTGACGGTCCAGGTCGCGCCGTCCAGAGAGGCGTTGGCCGCGTTGGCGAACGTCTTGCCGTCGGTCGAAATCTGGAGCGTCGCTTTCGCTGCCATGTCGGCGGGCGCTTTGCGGACGCGGCGCGACGCTACGGCTGATGCGCCCGCATAATTAGGGTTGTCAATCAGGGTGACCTTGGCGCTGTGGGCGAACGAGTTGCGGTCGTCGATGCTCAGAGCGTGGAGCGACTCGGCGTGTACTACGTTGAGCGGCGCGGAAACGACGGTGCCGTCGGCTGCCACGGCGCGGATCTGCACGTCGCGCTCTCCGTCGACGGCTACCTCTACGAGGTAGTTGCCGGTCGCACGGCTAACGGCGGTGTACTTGGCGGGGATGTTGTCCCAGGTGCCGCGGGTGTTCGACTGCTGGATGGTGACGCTCTTTGCGGGGTCCCCTCCGTTGTACGCAAGGTTGAAGGAGAAGTCGGTCTGCCCCTTGACGATAGCCGAAGGATTGGAAAGCTCGAGGATGAGTTTCTCGATATCGACGCTGACGGTCAGCGGCTCCGACTCCTTGTTATATTTGTCGCGGGCCACGAAGGTGAACTCGGTGGTGTTGTTTCCCCCTTCGACATAATTAATGTTGTTGAGCACGTCGGTAAGGATTACCTGGGCCATCTTTCCGGGCTTGCTCAGGCCGCGGGTCGCGAGGCCGAGAGCGGCTGTCGCGGTGTTAGCGGCGGCGTCGCCGGCCAGGAGGTCCATTTCGGCGGGCCAACCCTGTTCGCGGAGCGAGGGGGAGGAGGTCTTCATTACGATTGACGAGAGACCGCCGTGGGCTACTACGGTAACCGAGCGGGCGCCAGCGGGTGCGTTGCCGGCGATGAAGCTCTCAACGGGGAATCCTTCGGAGGCGATGGTCGGCTTGGGGGCGTTGATGATGTCGTCGGAAAGGTCGATTTCCACAACCTCCTGGTCGAGCATCTCGTCCCAGGTGATTTCCAGCACGGGGGTCTCCACGTTGCCGTTGTTGACGTCGAACTTGACGGTGTAGTGGTGGCGGGGGAGAAGGGTGATCGGGCTGGGGGTCAGGGTCGCCTTGGTGCCCGAGGGCTTGGTCACGGCGATCGCGAACTGAACCTCACCGGCGGGCAGGTAGACAGGCTCTGTCGCGTCGGCGGCGTATTCAAGCGCGCCGAGCGCGGTAGTCAGCGTCGTCTTGTAGTCGGTGAAGTATGCGGCAAACGCTTCAGAGTAGGCGATTGTCAGCATTGAGTTGGCGAGCTGGGCGGTGAGCTGTACCTGGGCCGCCTTGTTCTCCTCGACTGTCACGGAACATTCGCCGTAGTAGTACGGCTTGTTGAATCCCTGTTCCTCCTCGCTTCCGTAGAAGGCGCTGAAAGTGTATTCGCCTACGGGGAAGAGTTCGTCGGTCGGGAAGTCGGCGAGCGAGTCCCATGTTTTCTCATAGCCTCCGGCGTCGCGGACGAGCCGGATTTTCATCTGGTCGGCGGAAACGGCTTCCGCAGCCCTCGAAGCGGGGGCTTTGGGGGTGCTCTTCGAGGTAACCACGCTCTTGTCGAGGTTTACCGATGGGAAGAGACGTCCCTGGCGGTCGCTGTCGCCACCCGGGTTGAAAGTGTCGGCGCAAGAGGCGATTAACATCGTTCCAGCCGCGCCAATCAACCCGATTAGCACTTTGTTCATCATATAGATAGTTAAAGAAAAATTTGTGACGAAGTTAGCTATAATTTCTTAAACAATCTTTAAACAGAGTGTTAAAAATCACGACAGACGTCAGAAATATCTCTTAAACAGGGGTACGTTTGTGCAGTTAGCTTTGGCGTAAATCCGCGTCAAAGCGGCAAATATTCTGCCTGAAAAGCAAAAAAACGGGGTTTAAAGTTTATGGTTTAAGGTTTGGGAGTACTGGAACCGGGATTAGGCCGCTCGCCTGCGGCTCGCTCCACCCGACAGCTGCGGAAGGCCTCCGGGGCCAGTGTTGAGTGGAGCGAGCCGAAGGCGAGCGGCTTCCTGTTCTAAAGCAACTATTCCCTTCACCTGCACCTCTTCACCATTCACTTTCTTTTCTGCGGCTCAGAAAAGAAGGGCCAGGCGGTACGCGGCGAAGGCGAGGAGCCAGGCTACGGCGGTGTTGTAGAGGATGGTGAAGGCTCCGTAGCGCCAGGAGCGGGTCTCCTTGACGATGGCGACCACGGTCGCGACGCACGGGCAGTATAGGAGGATGAAAACCATGAAGCTCAGGGCGGAGGCGGGGTCGAAGTCCGGTTTGTCAGCTCCCGGCATCGGGGTCGTCAGGCGCGCGGAGAGCGACTGCTCCGAAGCCTCGTCTGAGCCGGTGTAGAGCACTCCGAGGGTCGACACCACGATTTCCTTGGCGGGCACTCCGGCCACGGCGGCCACGGTGGCGCGCCAGGAGAATCCGAGCGGTTCCGTCACGGGGCTGACGACCTTGCCGATAGCCTCGAGGTAGGAGTCCTGGGCCTCATCCTCGTGGGAACGCAAGGGGAAATAGTCGAGCGCCCAGACGATTATGGAGGCGAAGAGGATGACGCCGCCCATCTTCTTGAGGTATTCGCGCCCCTTCCACCACATATGGCGCAGGGCGGTCTTCATCGCGGGGACGCGGTAGGGGGGCAGCTCCATCACGAAGGGCGTCTCGTCCTTCTTGAAGAAGAACCGGCGCAGCAGACGGGCTGTGACCGCCGCGGCGAACACTCCGATGAGGTACATCGCGAGAAATACCACCGCGGCGTGGGCGCTGAAGAAGGTCCCGATCAGGAGGACGTAGACCGGCAGGCGCGCCGAGCAGGACATGAACGGGGTTATGAGGACGGTTATCGCTCTCGACGAGCGGCTCTCGATCGCGCGGGCGGCCATGACTGCGGGCACATTGCATCCGAAGCCCATCACCAGGGGGATGAACGACTTGCCGTGGAGGCCGATTTTGTGCATCAGGCGGTCCATTATGAACGCCGCGCGGGCCATGTAGCCCGAATCCTCCATGAACGAGATAAAGAAGAAGAGTATCAGGATGTTTGGGAGGAACACAATCACTCCTCCGACACCCCCGATCACGCCGTTGGCGAGAAGGCTTTTCAGAGGGCCTTCCGGCATATGGGCGTCGACCAGGGAGGCGAGCGCCGCGACCCCCTCCTCGATCCAGTCGGCGGGGTACTGGCCGACGTAGAAGGTCGCCCAGAAGATGAAGCACATTACCAGCAGGAAGAGGGGAAACCCGAAGAGGCGGTTGGTCACCAGGGCGTCAATCATGCTCGTGGCCCCGGCTTTGCGGTCGGCGGCGAGCTGGCGCGTCTCGGCGAGCGCCCCGGCGATGAATCCGTATTTCTCCCCGGCAATCAGGGAGCTGACGTCATCGCCCGGGAGCTGCTTGGCGAGGGCCGCCAGGGCGTTGTCGCGGGCGGCTATAATGGCGGTGCCGTCGGCGCTCTGGCTGACGATTTCCTCCGCTTCGGGGTCGTTCTCCAGCAGGCGTATGGCGAGATAGCGGGCCGAGAAATGCTGGTTGACGCTCTTGTCGGCCTTGATAGCGTCCTTGATCGAGGTAAGGGCGGCCTCGAGGTCCTGCCCGAGATGGACGTGGACGTGCTTTACCCTCGGGTCGCGGCGCTCGTAAACCTCTATTATCGTGTCGAAAAGGCGTCCGATGCCCTCGCCGGTGCGGCTGACGGTGGGAACGACGGGTACGCCGATCAGCTTCCCCATCGCCTCGAAGTCGAACACGGTTCCGGCGGAGCGCAGCTCGTCGTACATGTTCAGGGCGATTACCATCGAATGGTCCATGTCGATCAGCTCGGTAGTCAGGTAGAGGTTGCGGTCGAGGTTCGAGCCGTCGACTACGTTGACGATTACGTCGGGGTTGTTGTCGCGCAGGTAGCGCCTGACGTAGCGCTCCTCCGGGGAGTAGGCCGAGAGGGAGTAGGTGCCTGGCAGGTCGACGATGTTGAAGGTGTAGCCGCCGTGGCGGAAGGTTCCGGTCTTTGAGCCGACGGTCACGCCGCTGTAATTCCCGACGTGTTCCTGGGCGCCGGAGGCGACGTTGAAGAGGGAGGTCTTTCCGCAGTTGGGGTTGCCGATGAGCACGACGTTGATTGTGTGGCTCTTACCCTCGAAGCGGCTGCGCTGCGCGGGGTCCGCGTCGTCGATTACCCGCAGGTCGCGGAGCGAGTGGCCCGGTTCGGCCATCGGGGCCTCCTCCAGGGGCATCACCTCTACCATGGCGGCCTCGGATCGGCGCAGGCTGACCTCGTAGCCCATTATGCTGTATTTTACGGGGTCGCGGAGCGGGGCGGCGAGCACCGCCGTGATGGTGTGCCCCTTGACGAATCCCATCTCCATGACGCGTTTGCGGAACGCGCCGTGGCCCAGGATTTTCACAATCACCGCCGACTGGCCGGTTGTAAGGTCGGAAAGTCTCATTTCGATTCGGGTTCAACTTCTTTACGGCGCAAAGGTCGCAAAAAATCTCGAACCGCGCAAGCTAATCCGAACTGATTCCGCATAAAGCCCCTCCGTTCGGCGGATTTCGAATCCTCCTCCCGATTTTGATTTGTCGGGGGGATTTCGTACCTTTGTAAGTTGAATTAATATATAACGGAGCGGCGCGTTCCCGCCGCCTGTTATCCTTACGATGAATAAACAGTAAAACAGCATACAGATATGAAATTCAAAGTAGCGAGCAAGGCGCTCTACTCCGTGCTTTCGGGCGTCAGCAAGGTTATCAACTCGAAGAATACCCTGACGATTCTCGACAATTTCCTGATGAAGGTCGAGGCTGACGCGCTGGTGGTTACCGCTTCCGACACGGAAAACACCCTTACGGCCCGCGTGGCGATTTCGGCCGCGGAAGGGGAGGGGGCGTTCTGCGTCAACGCGCGCCGTATCTCCGACATCGCCAAGGAGCTGCCCGACGTCGACGTCGACGTGGAGGTGAACGACGAGACGCTCGAGCTGAAAATCGAGTTCCCCGGCGGCAAGTTCGACCTGGTAGCCCTCTCCGCCGACCAGTATCCCCGCACCGTAGAGCCGGTCGACGAGGCCGAGACCCTCTCGTTCGAGGCTCCCGCCGAGCAGATTCTCAACGGTATCGAGAACACGCTCTTCGCCGTTGGTTCCGACGACCTGCGCCCCCAGATGATGGGTGTCCTCTGGGACATCAAGGAGGACGGCATAACGTTCGTAGCCACCGACACCCGCAAACTGGTGCGCTATATCAACAAGACTTCGGCCCCCGGTATCGCGGCTTCCTGCATCGTACCGGTAAAGCCCTCGGTGATTCTCAAGAACCTGCTGCGCCGCGAGGACCTGGTGAAGGTCAGCATCTCGCAGAAGGCCGCCGTTTTCTCGACGGAGAACATCCAGCTCAACTGCTGCTTCATCAAGGGCAACTTCCCCGACTATACCCGCGTGATTCCGAAGAACAACCCGTATATCGTTACGGTTGACCGCGCGTCGATTCTTACGGCTGTGCGCCGCGTGTCGGTCTGCGCCGACCCGGCCCACGGGCTTGTGAAGTTCCGCTTCTCCGACAACAAGATCGAGCTGAAGGTCGACGACACGAATTTCTCGACCTTCGCCAAGGAGAACATCCCCTGCGACTTCCAGGGCCCGGAAATGGTGATCGGTTTCTCCGCTCCCTACCTGACGGAGATTTTCTCGACGCTCGCGACCCCGAACGTGCTGCTGCAGCTCGCCGACCCCTCGCGTCCGGGAGTGTTTCTTCCGGAGGAGAACGCGGAGAATACGGACCTGGTTATCATTCTTATGCCGATGACCGTCCAGGAATTTTGACCGGGGCGCGTCATAATGGCCCGTCTGGGTCGTCGTTTGAAGGGTTCGGCCTCGGTCACAATCTTCAGATTGCTCCCATCGGCCTCACCTCCAAGCTCCTACCATCCGAAACCATTCTGACATCGCCCCGCCATCCGGGCGTAAGGGCTATGCCTTAAATTGCTTACTGATGAAGCTGAATATTACGAAGCCGGTGATGTTTTTCGACCTGGAAACTACCGGCACAAACATAATGACCGACCGCGTCGTGGAGATTTCCATGATTAAGGTCATGCCTGACGGCACCGACATACAGCGCACGCTGCGGGTGAACCCGGAGCGCCATATCCCCGAGGAGGCGACCGCCGTCCACCATATCACGGACGAGGATGTCGCCGACAAGCCTACCTTCAAGCAGATAGCGGCCGACCTGGCCAAGAGTTTCGAGGGGTGCGACATAGCGGGATTCAACTCCAACCGCTTCGACGTGCCGATGCTCTCCGAGGAGTTCGCCCGCGCCGGGGTCGACTTCGATTTCCGCCGCCCGCGCTATATTGATGTGCAGACGATTTTCCACAAGAAGGAACAGCGCACGCTCGCCGCGGCTTACCGCTTCTACTGCGACGCCGACCTCGAGGGGGCCCACTCGGCTAATGCCGATACCCGCGCCACTTACGAGGTGCTGATGGCGCAGCTCGACCGTTACAGCGACCTCCCGAACGATATAGATGCACTGGCCGAGTATTCCTCGCAGAACCGCAACGTCGACCTCATGGGGCGCCTCGTCTACGACGACAAGCGCCGCGAGGTGATTAATTTCGGCAAGTACAAGGGGCAGCTCGCCGAGGACGTGCTCCGCCGCGACCCGGGCTATTTCAGCTGGGTGCAGCAGGGGGAGTTCCCTTCCGACACCAAGCGCTGCTTCCTGGCGATCAAACTCCGCTCGGGCCACAAATATTGACCGTATGGGCGCTCTGAAAGGGAAACATATCGTGCTGGGGATTACCGGGGGCATCGCGGCTTACAAGTCGGCGGCGCTCCTGAGACTCTTCGTAAAGGCCGGAGCCGAGGTGCAGGTGGTTATGACCCCGGCCGCGAAGGAGTTCATAACGCCGGTTACGCTTTCGGCCCTGTCGGGCAAGCCGGTGGTCAGCGAGTTCTTCACGGCGAATACCGGGGAGTGGCACAGCCATGTCGACCTCGGCCTGTGGGCCGACGCGATGGTGATTGCCCCCGCGACGGCCTGCACGATCGCGAAGATGGCCAACGGGGTTGCCGACAATATGCTGGTGACGACGTATCTTTCGGCCCGCGAACCGGTTTTCGTTGCTCCGGCGATGGACCTCGACATGATGGCCCATCCGTCGACGACGCGCAACCTCGACCTGCTCCGCTCCTACGGCAACCATATTATCGAACCTGCCGAGGGGGAGCTTGCCTCGCATCTTGTGGGCAAGGGGCGTATGGAGGAGCCTGAGGGGATTTTCCGCTATCTCGAAGAGTATTTCGAGCGCCGGGAGGCTGCCTCTCCCTTGAAAGGGAGGAAGGTTCTGATTACCGGGGGGCCGACCGTGGAGCGCATCGACCCGGTGCGCTACATCAGCAATTTTTCGACAGGCAAGATGGCGTTCGCCCTCGCCGACGAGGCGGTGCGCCGCGGGGCGGAAGTGACGGTAGTCGCCGGCCCTACGACCGCGGCCCCCTCGCATAAGGGGGTGAAGGTTGTCCGCGTGGAGTCGGCTCTTGAAATGCTCGCCGCCTGCCGCGGGGAGTTTCCCGGGAGCGACGTGGCGATTATGTGCGCCGCAGTGGCTGACTACCGGGTGAAAAATCAGGCCGCCACTAAAATCAAGCGCGAGGGACACGAGCCTCCCGCTCTCGAACTGGTCGCGAACCCCGACATCGCCGCCACTCTCGGCGCTGAAAAGCGGCCGGGGCAGATTCTCGTCGGCTTCGCCCTCGAGACTGACAACGGCCCGGCCAACGCTTTAGGGAAGATGGAGCGCAAGAACCTCGACATGGTGGTGCTCAACTCCCTGGCCGACAAGGGCGCCGGATTCGCGACCGATACCAACCGGGTGGCGATTTTCCGCCGAGGGGCCGAGGAGCCGATGACGTTCCCCCTGAAACCGAAAACGGAGGTCGCCGCCGATATTCTGAACGCGATAGAATCATTATGAAACATACTCTCTCCTGTCTCCTTATACTGCTGGCCGCCATCCTGGTCCCCTCCCGCGCCTCGGCGCAGGAGCTTAACTGCCAGGTGGAAATCAATACCGACCAGTTGCAGGGCACGAACAAAAGTGTCTTCGAGACCCTGCAGCAGGCCGTCAACGACTATCTCAACACGACCCACTTCACCAACATGCAGTTCGCCGCCAACGAGCGTATCGACTGCCGCTTCTTCCTGACCGTCAAGGAGTATGCCGACAACGTCCTGAAAGGGGACCTGCAAATCCAGGCGTCGAGGCCGACATACAACGCCACCTACACGACGACGCTCCTCAACTTCAAGGATACCCGTATCGAGTTCCAGTACCAGGAAGGGGAGCCGCTGGTGTTCTCAACGACCTCGATGGAGAGCCAGCTGACGGCAATCCTTAATTTCTACGCCTACCTGATTATCGCCCTCGACGGCGATTCTATGGCGCCCCGCGGAGGGGAGGAGCAGTGGGAGCAGCTGAAGATGATTGTCCAGTTCGCCCAGTCGGCCGGGGAGCCGGGATGGAAGGCGTTCGAGGACAAACGCAACCGTTCGGCGGTGCTCGACGTTTTTACTAACACGACGACCGACGCCGTGCGCGACATGATTTACAAATACCACCGCCTGGGGCTCGACGAGATGGTGCTCTCCCCCGACAAGGGGAGGGCGCAGATCTCCGAGTCGCTGTCGACGCTGCAAAAGGTATATGACCACGACCCTATGTCGGTGTTCCTCGCAATGTTCATGGACTCCAAGCTCGACGAGCTTGTCAACATATACACCAAGGGCTCGCAGACCGAGCGCGACAAGGTGGTCGAGATTCTGCAACCGCTGTACCCTACGGAAATGAAGCGTATCAACTTCATCAAGCAGGGTGTTAACAAATAAGGAACGGCAACCAATATGATTGAGTCGCTTCACATATCGAATTACGCGCTGATCGACCGGGTGGACATCCGGCTCCATCCGGGCTTCAACATAATAACCGGCGAGACCGGCGCGGGCAAGTCTATAATGCTCGGCGCCTTGTCGCTCCTGCTCGGTGGACGCGCCGACACGAAGGCTATGCGCGACCCGTCGGTAAAGTCGGTCGTCGAGGCATCGTTCACGGTCGACGGCTATCCGACGCTCGAGTCGGTATGCCGCGAGAACGACATCGACTGGGACCCGAAGCGTATCATCCTGCGCCGCGAGATTACCTCAGCCGGACGTTCGAGGGCTTTCGTCAACGACACCCCGGTGACGCTGGCCGTGCTGCAGAGCGTGGCCTTGCAGCTTGTCGACATCCATTCCCAGCATCAGAACCTCCTGCTCGCGTCGCCCCCCTACCAGTTGCGGGTGCTCGACTCGCTGGCGGGCAACGAGGAGCGGCTGACCCGGTTCGCCGACGCGTACAACCACTACCGCCAGGCGGTGCGCCATTTCCAGCAGGCCCGCAAGGCGGTCGCACAGACCCGCGACGAGGAGGAGTATCTCCGTTACCAGCACCAGCAGTTGCGCGACGCCAACCTGCAGGATGGAGAGCAGGAGGACCTTGAGCGCGAGCGCGAGCTGCTGGTCAACATGGCCGATATAAAGACCTCGCTGTCGATTGTCGTAAACGCGCTTTCCGAAGGGGAGTCAAACGTTGACTCGCTTCTGAAAGAGGCCGCCGACAATGCCGCCGACCTGTCAGACTTGCTGGAAGATGCCGACCAGCTTGCCGAGCGGCTCCGTGCGATACGGGTCGAGGCCCGCGACATAGCGGAAACGTTTGGCGAATATGACAGGCAGCTCAACTCCGACCCCATGCAGTTGGAGGAGGTCGAAGAGCGCCTTAACGAACTGTATGACCTCCAGCGCCGCCATAAGGTCGGGTCCGTCAAGGAGCTGATCGCGTTGCGCGACTCGCTCGACGAGCGGCTCCGCTCGTTCGACAACAGCGATACCGACCTGCGCGACCTCGAACTGGCCGCGAAGCGAGCCAAGAAGGTCGCGCTCGACATGGCCCACGAGATTTCGGCTGTCCGCCACGCGGAGGCCGAGAAGTTCGCGGAGATGCTCCGCGAGCGCGCCGTGCCCCTTGGCATGAAGAACCTTAAGGTCGAAATACAGGTGCGCGACGCGGAACTGACCTCCACAGGGGTAGACCATGTTGAGTTCCTTTTCGCCTTCAACAAGAACCAGGAGCCGCTTCCCGTGGGAAATACCGCTTCCGGGGGTGAGATTTCCCGCCTGATGCTCTCCATCAAGTCCATCGTGGCCGACAAGATGCAGCTCCCCTCCCTGATTTTCGACGAGGTAGATACCGGGGTGAGCGGCGACGTCGCCAACCGTATGGGGGAGATGATGCGCCAGATCGCGGCCAATATCCAGGTTATAGCCATTACCCATCTGCCGCAGGTAGCGGCCAAGGGGAAGGCCCACTACAAGGTCTACAAGGAGGACACCGACCAGGCCACCGTCACGCGTATCAGCGAGCTGTCCCCCGAACAGCGCGTCGCGGAGCTGGCGCTGATGCTCTCCGGCTCCGCCGTCGACGCGGCGGCGCTTGCCAACGCCCGCTCCCTGCTCGGAGTCCCTTCCGACAACCTCTTTGAATAAACTGAAACTCAGACTGAAAAATGCTTGAACGCGACGAATATATCTTCGGGATACGCCCGGTAATCGAGGCCATTGAGGCCGGAAAGGAAATTGACAAGGTGCTGCTTCGCAAGGACCTCCAGGGGGAGCTTGCCAAGGAGCTGTTCGACGTGATACACCGCTACGGCATAGTGACCCAGCGGGTCCCCGCCGACAAAATCGACCGCATAACCCGCAAGAACCACCAGGGGGTGCTCGCCATCCTTTCCGCCGTCAGCTACGACTCGCTGGAAAACTTGGTGCCCCGGCTCTACGAGGAGGGGAAGATGCCGTTCCTGGTAATCCTCGACGGAGTGACCGACGTGCGTAATTTCGGCGCCATCGCCCGCACCTGCGAGTGCGCCGGGGCCGACGCGATAGTGATACCCCGCAAAGGGGGCGTAAGCGTCTGCGGCGACGCCGTGAAGACCTCTGCCGGAGCGCTGAGCTATCTTCCAGTCTGCCGTGAGAAGAGCATCGTCAACGCCGTGAAATTCCTGAAGGACAACGGCTATAAGGTCGTTGCCGCCTCAGAGAAGGCCACGGAAAACTATACCGAGGCTGACTTCACCGGCCCTGTCGCCATCGTTATGGGGGCTGAGGACATAGGAATCGATCCCGGTGTCCTGCGCCAGTGCGACACCATCGTATCCATCCCCCAGCGCGGCCGTATCGGCTCCCTCAACGTCTCCGTCGCCGCCGGCATCCTCATCTACGAAGTCCTCCGCCAGCGCCTCACCGCCCCCTCCTGACTGTAGAAGACTATATTATTAATATAGCATATGACAACCCCGCAGATAGCAGTATCCGCGGGGTTGTCATATGCGTTTTAGGGGAGGAAAGGGAGGTCAGCGGGTCAGGACGATGTTTTTGTCCTGGGCGATGCGGCGCATGTTGAGGACGGCGTAGCGCATGCGGCCCAGGGCGGTGTTGATGCTGACGCCGGTAGCCTCGGCGATTTCCTTGAACGACATGTTGCGGTAGAAGCGCATATCGAGCACCTCGCGCTGCGCTTCTGGAAGGGAGTCCATGATGCGGCGCACGTCGGTGTGGATCTGGGAGGTGACGAGTATGTCCTCGATGTTCTCCTCGGAAAGGTCGCGGCGGTTGAGCACATCGGTCTCCTCCTGGTCGGCCGACATGGTGTTCTCGCTCTTTTCCTGGCGGAAGAAGTCGATGATGATGTTGTGGGCGATTCGCATGAGCCACGCCGAGAATTTGCCGGACTCGGTGTAACGGCCCTGCTTGATGGTTGTGATTGCCTTGACGAATGTCTCCTGGAAGATGTCGTCGGCGATGTCTTTGTTTTTAACGATGTTTAAAATATAGGTGAAGACTCTCTGCTGGTGACGCTTGAGAAGCGTGTCGAAGGCGGTGTTGTCTCCGTTGAAGAAAGCGGTTACCAACTTTTCGTCGGTGAGCCGGGAAAGATTTTGCATTATCGTCAGTAGTTTAGATTAAGTAGAAATTCAATCTATAGGCTGATAATTTTTAGTTGGAAGATAAGTTTTTAGTTGACGATTGGCTGTTGTTGCTGATTCACTATGTTTTCTGTATCGCAAAATTACGAAATAGGAACGTAACTGCCAAATAAATTTCCACCTCGTTATGATTTTTTTGCTAATACGGGGGCAATAATCGTTTCCGTTAAGCGTTGACAACTAACCGCTGTGTCCTTGTAAGGGATTTTCACAGTCCGGCAATTCGGCGGGGCGTTTTTTCGCGGATGGCGGGGCAATATTCCGCCTTTTCGGGCGTTATAAAGATGTATCCAAAATCAACTAACATAGCGTGCCTATGAAAAATGATTCTACCCATCTAATCCCTTCCTCTTCATCCGCAATGAATCACGCTTGTCTGCACGGGCGCCGCTCGTCGGCCGCCGCGCCGCGCCGCGTCACGATCGCCGCGATACGCCAGTTCGCCCGCTCTTACTCGTGCGCCGCGACCCTTCCCCCCTCCCTGGGGTGCTTCGTCGCCAACTAACCGCCGTCAGGCCGCACCAAAATTCATCACTGAAAGGATATTGGGCCGCGAAGCCCCGTAGCGCCGTGAAACGCAATCGCGTTTCACGGCGTTTTCGTTCGCTGAGAAACCCTTTTTGTTGAATAATATTCGGTATATGCGGTTTTTTCAGTAAGTTCGCGATGAGATTAAACAAAACCTAAAACCTGGGGTCTCATATTAAGAGTCCGCCTCGCGGGCTTTCATCACATTGTCCCCGGAAAATAATACCATACGCGAAAGAATCATATGAAGAGAATCCTTTTTGCGGCCCTGGCCGCTGCCGTTTCGTCGGTGGCGGCTTATGCCGTGCCCGCCAAGCCGGGTTTGAAGAAGACTGTGACCGGCCCTGACGGTGCGAAAATCGAGGTGTCGGTGGTTGGTGACGAGAATTTCCACTATTTCGTGGCCCCTGATGGTCGTCCGATGACAGTTGCGGCTGACGGAAGTTATGAATATACTACACCGGAAACGGTCAACGCAGCGGCCAAGGCTCGCAAAAGCGCGCGCCGCGGGGCGGCCAGCCGCGCCGCGTCCGACCACAACGTCTCGCAGGTCCCCCATATCGGTTCGCCGCGGGTTCCGATTATCCTTGTGGACTATACCGATACAAAGTTTCTCGACGGGAACAACGCCAACGCTACCTTCCGTAAGTTTTTCAGCGAGGGGGAGAAGAGCGCCTACCAGTATTTCGCGGACCAGTCGAACGGACGCTTCACTCCTCAGTTTGATGTCTACGGCCCGTACCATCTGAAGAATAACCGCAGATATTATGGCGGTAATTCTGGTGACAACGACTTGCGGCCCGGCACTATGGTCGCCGAGGCCTGCATCGGTCTCGACAGCGAGATAGACTTCTCGCTTTACGACAACAACGGCGACGGAGAGTGCGACGTCGTGATCGTGCTTTATGCCGGGGTGGGCGAGGCCTCTTCCGATGTCGCCGAATCCGTCTGGCCGCACCAGTGGGATCTTGGTTCGTCGGACTATGGCCGCGACCCGCGTCTCGACGGCGTGACGGTCAGCAAATACGCCGCTTTCAACGAGGTCCATGGCGACTATCAGTCGCAGATTGACGGCATAGGGACTTTCTGCCACGAGTTCTCCCACTGCCTCGGGCTCCCCGACTTCTACGATACGCAGTACGGCGGCCATTTCGGCATGGGCCCCTGGTCGCTGATGGACTATGGCTCCTATAACGACGACACCTATACCCCGATCGGCTATTCGGCGTATGAGAAATGGTTTATGGGGTGGATTGACGATATTCCGGAGCCTACACCCGGGACAACCGTCACTATGCCGGTGTTCAACCAGAAAAACGCCGCTACCGATGTCGCCTATCGCCTGGTGAACCCATCGAATGACAACGAGTATTATGTCCTGGAAAACCGCGCCAAGCAGGGGTGGGACTCCGCGATAGAGGCCGAAGGGCTGATGATTTACCACGTCACCTATGACGCATACCGCTGGAATCAGAACTGCGTGAATGATTATTCACCTGAATGTATGGCGATTGTCGCCGCCGACAACCAGCGCACCGATAATTCGGTCGCGGGAGACCTGTTCCCATACCGCACGGTTGACTCGTTTACCGCGACATCGCGCCCCGCAGCGACCCTTAACAGCGGTGCGAAGACCCTCGACAAGCCGGTTACCGACATCAAGCGCGGAACCGACGGCGTGGTGACTTTCCGCTATATGGCCGATGCGCTTCCCCCTCTTGACGCTCCCGACTTCGGCGAGAACCTTCCTACCGCCGAGGAGCTTATGGCTGCTTCTGACGGATTTACGGCCAAATGGCCCGCGGTGGATGCCGGATTCGGCGTGACATACACGCTCGACATACGCCCCCACAGTTTCTCGAACGCGACGCTCGTGCTCGACGAGGACTGCACCGACGGCGAAACATCCTGGACCACCGACGGATATGTGGCGGCTGACGGTAACGTCGTGCGCCTCGGTTCCAGCAACCGTACCGGCTCGATGACTTCCCCTAACTTCACCGTGGCTTCCGGCGAGGGGATAACTGTTTTCGTCAGCGCCGCTTATTATAACAACGACGGCTCCTCGCTTGACGTTGATATTCTAACGGCCGGAGGCAGCGTCGCAGCTACCAATAGCATCGACCTCTCTTCCGATTACGTGACCTATGCTGTGAAATTCCCGCAGGTGGCCGACGGCACATACAAGGTATGCCTCCAGACTACCGCCAAGAAGAAGCGCGTAATGCTCGAATGGGCCAAGGTCTTTGACGGCGATGCGGACGACCCTGAAGCCGCTCCCTCCCGCGCTGCGGCTGACAAGCCGGTTAATCCCGCGACCGAAAGCCGCCAGATTGCCGGCATAAGCGGGACAGAATACTGCGTCACCGGCCTCACGCCCGGCGGTGTTTACGACTGGAAGGTAAAGGCTTGCGCCGTCAATCCCGACGATGCCGCTGATTCGGCCTGGTCGAAGACAGTTACCGTCGAGCTTCCGCTGACCTCCTCCATCGGCGCGATTAACGCCGCTGACCCTGCGGCCGCTCCCGTTGAGTACTTCGACCTCTCCGGCCGCCGCCTGACCGCTCCCGCCTCCTCCGGCCTCTACATCGAGCGCCGCGGCTCGACCGTCACCAAGCGCGCCGCCCGCTAATCCTGGCCCTTTCGCCTCTTTGCTCCTTCGCTCGGCTTACGCCTCGCGCACCTCTCAGCTCCCGTTTTTTGCTCCGCACAATTGGTGCGCGAGGCGTAAGCCGAGCGAAGGAGCAAAGAGGCAAGGAAAAGAGGCTGAAAATAAAAGCAATATAAACCCTGGAAAAACTTCCTCGATGCTTACCGCCGACTCTCCCCGCAACACGAGGCTTCAAAACTGCCCCTGGCTCAGAACCGAGCCGAAGAGGCGCCAGACCAGGAGGGCCTATGGCCACGACTACCAAGCACCGGGAGTCTATATGATTACTATGACAGCGGAGGGCCACCGCCCTCCGCTGTCTTCTATTTCCCGAAGCGCTGATGGCAAGCCGCAGGTTGAGCTTACTCCCCTTGGAGCGCTTATCTGTGATGCCATAACCGGGATTACCCGCCATACCCCGAGCCTCGAAGTCCGCGCCTCGGTAATCATGCCGGACCATATACACCTCCTCATATGGGTACGGGAGCGCCTGGAGCGCGACCTGGGGCAATATCTCGCGGGATTCAAGGCCGCCTGTTCAAAACTTTTGCGCGAGGCCCGCGGTCTCGGCCCCGACGAGCCGCTGGAACCGCTGTTTCTCCCGGGCTTCCACGACCGCCTGATCCGCGACAGCGGCCAGTACGACACCTGCGCCCGGTATATAGCCGACAATCCCCGCCGGCTGTTGGTCAGACGGGAGCGCCCCGACCTGTTCCGCCGTTACAACCGGCTGACAATTTGCGGTCACGATTACGCCGCTTACGGGAATATCTTCCTGTTGAGGAATTTCGACAAGCGATGCGTGATGATTCACCGCGCCGATACCGCCGCTGACAAGGCCCGGCAGCGGGCCGAATGGATTTGGTGCGCCGCCAACGGGGGAGTGCTTGTATCCCCCTTTATCTCGAAAGAGGAGAAAGCCGTCCGCGACGAGGCGCTCTCTGTCGGCGGAAACATTATCACCCTCCGCTACGATGGTTTCCCGGAGCGATTCAAGCCGTCGGCGGCTGAGTTCGTGCTTTGCTCCGAAGGCCGATTGCTGCTGCTCGCTCCCTGGCCGGAAAACAGCGCACAGGTGCAACTTTCCCGTTCCGTCTCACTGCGTATGAACGCGCTCGCCCAGCGAATCGCGGCTATGGGTTACGATGAGCAGATGACGCTTCGCCGATGACCCGGCGGAGGTAGAGGGGGGATTCGGGGCCGAGGTTGAAGAGGAGGTCGAGGGCCGAGAGGTTTGGGAGGTAGCCGAAGCGGTCGGCACGCACCTGGTAATAGGGGGTGGCGGCTATGGCGGCTTCGAGGGGATTGTCGAGGAGGTTAAGCTGTTTTTTGTCCTGTTGGTCGGTGATTGGTTCCTCGGTATAGCTGACGATTGTCTCGATGCCGAGGAGGGGGCGGAGTGTCTCGTCGATGCGGCGGTCGAGGGTCGCGATTGTGGGTGTATCCGGATTGGCAGGGCCGTTCCCGGCCTCGGAAGAGGAAACTTCGGGAATAAGCGGGAGGATTTCGTCGGCGTAGTATTCAAAGAAGGGGGTGCGACCGTAGGCCGATTCGAGGGTGACGCGGTGGATGTGCCACCAGCGGCCATGGCCGCTCAGGGGGACGTCGGCCCAGCGGGCCATGCGCAGGCCGTGGGGCTTGCCGACAGCCGCCGTAAGGCTTACCGGGCCGTGGGTGTCGGCGATGTCGCACCGGTGGACCGCTTTCTGACGCTTGTCATAGAGGGTGCCGAGGCAGACGGTGGCCTCGGGATATGCCGCCATGAGGGCGTAATAGGCGATCGAGCCGAAATAACGCGGCGGAAGCATGATGCTTCCGCCGCTGTGTATCGCGAGATGATTCATCTTCCGAACAGTCATTTGTCGGGGTTCGCGTCGCGGAACACGCGGTTCCAGCGTATGCCGCCGTCGAAGATACCCTTGTCTTTGTCGAACGAAATCAGCACGCGCCAGGGGGTGCCGACAATGTGGTCCTCTGGCACGAAGCCCCAGTAGCGCGAATCGAGGGAGTTGTCTCGGTTGTCACCCATCATGAAGTAATAGTCCATCTTGAAGGCGTAGTAGTCCCGGGGCTTGCCGTCGATATACAGCTTGCCGTCGCGGAACTCCGCTGTCGGGTTATCTTCGTAGACCCGGATGCAGCGGCCGTAAATGTTCCAGGCAGCCTGGTCCATCTTCAGCGCTGTGCCTTTCTTTGGAATCCACAGGCCGCTATCGCCGCCGTAGTCCGCCCTGGTCCAGTCAGCCGATACCCCTTCGGGGAAGAGGCTGAGGACGGTTTCGGGCTGCGGCTCGTCCTTCATCAGCTTGGCGAAGCGTCCCGACTGCTCCATCTCTTTTACCATCGTGTCGGTAAGGGGGGAGATATACACGCGGGGCACGGAGCCATTGTCGTTTACCTTGAATCCGAGGGATATAAGCCCGGGGATGTCGGCGGGGGAAACGTCGATCGCGTGGCGGTCGTCGACGGCGATTCCGAGCGCTTCAAACTCCTCGTCGGTGAGGGGAGCGCCGTTTACCTGGTAGAAGTAGTTGAACTGGGCGTCGGCCGGGGTGGGCATCGCTTCGCCGTCGATATAGATGATGCCGTCGGCAATCCTGATGCGCTGGCCGGGAAGCCCGACGCAGCGCTTGACGTAGTTCTCGCGGCGGTCGACAGGGCGGTAGATCTGCTCGCCGAAAGTCGCCTTGTCGCCCAGGACGCGGTCGCGGCCGTGCATCGATACCAGGGAGTAGTAGTCGGGGTTGGTGACCTTCGACATGACGGTGTCTCCGGCGGGGAAGTTGAACACGACTATGTCGCCCCATTCAACGTCGCGCTGCCCCTTGAGGCGCTTGTAGCCGACCGAGGGATGGTCAAGGTAGCTCTTTCCAAGTCCGAAGGGCATCTCGTTGTGGACCAGCGGGAAGTAAACCGGGGTCATCGGGACGCGGGGTCCGTAGACTGTCTTGTTGACAAACAGGTAGTCGCCGGTCAGGAGGGTTTTCTCAAGCGACGAGGAGGGTATCTGGTAGTTCTGGCCCAGGAAGGCGAACACGAAGTAAACCAGCACCAGGGCGTAGACGATGGCGTCGACCCACGACATTACGCTCCTGACAGTCTTGTTTTTCGACTTTTTCCACCAGGTGAAGGGGATGTAGCCGGTTATGTAGATGTCGAAAAGGAGTATGCCGCCGAGGAGCAGCCACCAGTTGCCCATCCAGGCAACCCACAGAATGTAGAGCAACATCACCAGTCCGAACCTTACCCATCGGGTAGGGCGGTTCTCGCTGACGCGGCGGAGGAAGTCTTCTTTATTGAAAGTCATTTCGTTGTAGTTTCAAAGGATTGGCGCTCAGGGAATCATGTCGGCCATCGAGAACAGTCCCGGGCGGCGGTTGGCGGCGAGCCATTCGGCGGCGATTACTGCCCCGAGGGCGAAGCCGTCGCGCGACTTGGCGCGGTGGGTTATTGAAATTTCGTCTACTGCGCTCTCCCAGGTCGCCGTATGGGTGCCGGGCACCTCCCCGCGGCGCACGTGGCTGACAATCAGCTTGCCGGGAAGGTCGCGGGGGTCTTCCGTCCATCCGTCGAGCGCCGGGGTCTCGGCGATGATATTGTCGGCGAGGGTTATGGCTGTGCCGGAGGGATGGTCGAGCTTGTGGATGTGGTGGGTTTCCTCGACCGACGTGGTGTAGGCGGGATAAGCGCTCATCAGCGCCGCGGCCTGCCGACAAATCCGGTTGAAGAGGAAGACCCCGATCGAGAAGTTAGAGGTCCAGAACATCGAAGCCCCGGTCTCGGCGACCAGGCGCTCTACCTCCTCCCGGCGCGCGGTCCATCCCGTGGTGCCGGATACGAGCGGTTTGCCCGTGGGTAGGATGCGGCGGTAGTTGTCGACCGCCGCGTCGGGGCGGGTGAACTCGATTACCGCGTCGGCCTCGAGAAATTCCGGCGAGGAGAATTTTTGTTCCTCTCCGGCGTCGATATGGCAGGTGACCTCGTGGCCGCGTCCGATGGCCGCGCGCTCGATGGCGTGCCCCATCTTTCCGTAACCGACCAGTGCTATCTTCATGTCTCTTAATGCTTTTTGTTGTCAGACTCCCCGGCGGCCCGGCGCTGCTCCTTGCGGATGGTCGAGGGGATTGCCAGCGTTGTGAAAATCAGGAGCGCTCCACCGGCGAGGGTGAAGGCGAAGGAGTCGCGGGTGGTCTGGCCGCTGTAAAAGAGGAAGAAAGCGGCGACGCAGAAGAAAATCGCGCTCCAGCTCTCGATGCGGTACAGTCGCTTGATGCGGGGATGGGTCCCGGTATAGGGGGTGAAGAACTTCGCCACGAGGAAGCAGAGGGCGCCTCCGGCGTAGACGTATTTCCACCATCCGAGCGTTCCGTGGAAGAAGCGGAAGTCGAGGAGGGGGAGGAGCACTCCGGCAAATATGCCGAGGAGCCCGACGGTCGCGAGCACCACGGCCCAGGTAGCCGGCTGACGCCCGGTCAGTTCGTCGAGAGTATAGGTTTTCTGTTGTTCTGGCATAATGTGAATGGTCGTTTATTGTTGGCTGCTTCGCGGTTATTCAAAGACGTAGACATCCTCGCCGGGGCGCTGCATGTGGTAGTGCTCGCGCACGATGCGCTCCAGCTCCGCGGGATCCGACGCGAGGGATTTGTTCAGGCGGCGGTAATAGGCCATCGTGTCGTTGTTCTCCTTTATTTCTGCCCTCAGCTCGTCAATCTGCTCCTGGTATTCCATCGACTTGAAATAGGAGTTTTCGTTGAAGAAGGCGATAAAGACGACGTAGGCCACCACCAGCACGAGCGGGAGGCTCACATAGCGGCGAATCCAACGGAAGCTGTCACTTTGAAACGGGTTCATTTTCGGGTTGTAAGCGGTGAGAGACGGGTTATCGCGCAAAGATACGCGAAATTCCGCATACCGCGGCTATTCTTCGCTATTTATGGTGATTTCTGTAATAATTTGGCCGTTTGGTTTTGACCCAGGTGAGCCGTTATGATACACCCTCCTCGCTATTGCTGGGGATGTTTACGGTAATATTCCTCCAGAAGATTGCGGATGTTGAAATAGTAGGTGCCGGTTTCCTTCCCTCCCTGCTTCTCGACATCGATGCGGTCGAAATAAGGTTCCTGGTACTGCTGGTCCTTCGCTACGGCGTTCTGGAAGTTGATGATGTTGTATTCATGACGCGGGGAGATCACGAACCAGGCGTTTTCCGGGTCGGCTCCCGTGCCGGAGCTGACAATCGCCTGGAGGATATGGTTGAGGCGGTACTGCCAGATGTTGGCGCGGTTGGTCTTCCCGCGCTCGCGCAGGGCGTAAATCAGGAAGTTCATCTGCGAGAGGTCGAAGGGGGTATCCTTCAGCGCCTCCTCGGCGTAGTAGATTATCGAGTCAAGCTCGGCGCGGGTATGCTTGTTCTTGAAGTAGAGGCTTTCGTTCTTGGTCGAGTATTCCGAATGGCGGTAGGGGTCGAAATCCTCCTGGAAGAGGTAGCCGTAATATAGGTGGCGGTAGTCCTGGAGGTTCATGACCGTCTCATTCTGCTCGTAGCGGGCCATCAGTTTCGGGTAGTAGTAGGGCGACTTCGGGTCGGAGACGTCGGCCCGGATTTTGTCAAGGTCGGGGACCTCGACGGTCACCTTCTTGTCGTTCTTGGCGGGGGCCGCCGTCGCTGCCAGGCCGAGGCCCAGCGCTATACAGGCGGCTATGCAGTATATAATTTTCTTCATATAGTAAAAACGTCAAACCAAGGACATCGGGTGCCCTTGGTCTGACAAATTTACTGAAAATCTCTTAAAACGCCGTGTCGCCTTAGCGTTTATTAGCTTTTTTTAGGGTTGCTTTCCGTAGATAACCCGAGGGTGTATCATAACAGCCCATCTGGGTCGTCGCTTGAAGGGTTCGACCTCGGTCACAATCTTCAGATTGCTCCCATCGGCCTCACCTCCAAGCTCCTACCATCTGAGCCGTTCTGATAGCGCCCTCCCATCCGGGTACAAAATGAGGACGTATCGAATTTGATACGTCCTCAACTTTGTTGTCGGATGGGGTCCTCATCCTTCCCGGAATTTGCCGTCCGGATGGGTGGCGCGTCACAGGAACATCAAATTACGCCCTGCTGCATCATTGCGGTCGCCACCTTCATGAAGCCGGCGATGTTAGCGCCCTTCATGTAGTTCAGGTAGCCGTCGGGCTGCTGGCCGTAGCGCACGCACTGCTCGTGGATGGAGGCCATGATCTGGTGGAGCTTCGCGTCGACCTCTTCGGCGGACCACTGGAGGTGTTCGGCGTCCTGCGTCATTTCGAGGCCGGAGCATGCCACGCCGCCAGCGTTGACAGCCTTGCCGGGGGCGTAGACGGTCTTTGTTTCGATGAAGTGGTCGATAGCCTCGGGGGTGCAGCCCATGTTGGATACTTCCGCCACGAGTTCCACGCCGTTGTCAACCAGCATCTTCGCATCGTCGCCGTTAAGCTCGTTCTGCGTAGCGCAGGGGAGGGCGATGTTTACTTTCTGCTCCCAGGGCTTGCGGCCGGGGAAGAACTGCGAGCCGGGGAATTTCTCGGCGTACGGAGCCACGATGTCGTTGCCCGAAGCGCGGAGTTCCAGCATGTAGTTGATCTTTTCGTCGTCGAGACCGGCGGGGTCGAGGATGTAGCCGTCAGGGCCGGAGATGGTGATTACCTTCGCTCCGAGCTGGGTGGCCTTCATCGCGGCGCCCCAGGCTACGTTGCCGAAGCCGGAGATGGCGACTGTCTTGCCCTTGATGTCCTTGTTCATGCGGCGCAGCATGTTCTCTACGAAGTAGAGGGCGCCGAAGCCGGTAGCCTCGGGGCGCAGGCGCGAGCCGCCGAAGTCGAAGCCCTTGCCGGTGAATGTGCCGGTGTGCTCGTCAACCAGTTTCTTGTACATGCCGTACATGTAGCCTACCTCGCGGCCACCTACGCCGATGTCGCCGGCGGGAACGTCGCGGTCCGGGCCCAGGTTCTTCCACAGGCACATGATGAAGGCCTGGCAGAAACGCATGATCTCGCGGTCGCTCTTGCCGCGGGGCGAGAAGTCGGAACCACCCTTTGCGCCACCCATCGGGAGCGTTGTCAGGGCGTTCTTGAAGGTCTGCTCGAAGCCGAGGAATTTCAGAATCGAAAGGTTGACGGAGGCGTGGAAGCGGATACCCCCCTTGTACGGGCCGATAGCGTTGTTGAACTGCACGCGGTAGCCGATGTTGTTCTGGACCTCGCCGTTGTCGTCAATCCAGGTGACGCGGAACGTTACGATGCGGTCCGGCTCGACCATGCGCTCGATGATGCGGTTCTTCTCGAACTCGGGATGCTCGTTGTAGACGTCGGCAACGGAGAGGAGCACCTCGCGCACTGCCTGCAGGTATTCCTTTTCGCCCGGATGCTTGGCTTCCAGGCTGTTCATGATGCTATTTATATCCATAGCTGAATAGAGTTAGGTTAACAATATACTTTTCCACGGGGCGATTCCGCCCATATTTCAGCCGGAATCTCCTTACGCCGCAAATATAATGCAAAAAAACGATACCCCGACCAAAAAATCGCAATTTTTTGCCCTTCCCGCCGTATGTTGTTAAGCATAGCTTTTGCGCAGAGTCGTTTGTTGCGGATATGCGATTCATATGAGTCCGAGGCTGTTATTAACATAGTCAAACGCATTTTTAACTAATAAAATGTATGTAATGTAAAATTTTGTTTGTAACTTGCGAAACAGAGATTAATTAAAGCCTTGTCTAACCTAAATCTTATGCCTATGAGATCTGTTGCGAAAATGAGAGCGTTTGTCACGGCGATACGCCTCTTCTTATGTTGCATGCTTCTGTGCGGACTCACGAGTGCGATTGGGCTTCCTACCTATAAGGAACTATCGCAAGATGAAGCTTTTGGAGTGGTTCAAAAGCAGTTTTCCGGACGAAACGTTGACTACTATCTGATTCGAGAAGGATATCTTGGTTCGCCATGGATATTCTTTGTGGACGCTGATCCGATGGCAGGATGGGAACATGAATGTTACCGGGTTTATGTCGACAACAGAATAGATTTAAATATACCTGTTTCAGAATACATCCCGAATATTGAGCCGATGATGTGTCCGCCGGATGATTATATGACTCCGTTATATCTTTCATCCCCTTCGACTGAAAAACCCTCGGACGTTGGGCCGAAACCTGTTTCCTTCGAGCTGCGCTCGCATCTTATTAATAGGATTCCTGATGTGAATAATCGGGTATGGTGTGTGCTAATTAGCGGTGGGTGCGGACCCAACTATAATAATGAAAGATATTGGAACAACTGTTCCTATATTTATCAAACTTTGACAAAGGTGTATAAAGTACCGCGTTCCAATATATCGGTTATTATGGCTGATGGCACCGATCCTGCGCCCGATCAAATTATTAGGTGGTTCGACCCTATAAAGCAGAAATATGAAAGCAAACTCCAATCATCACCCCTTGATCTTGACGGGGATGGCCGGGCGGACATACAATATTCAGCCACGCGAGAAAATATCCGAAAGGTATTTAATGAGTTGTACGACAAAGTGCAGACTGGAGACCATGTGTTTGTTTTTGTGACAGACCATGGCGGTTCCGATGATACAGAAAATGGGATTTCATATATGTGGCTTTGGGACAAAGAGCAACTATATGATTATGAATTATCGAGTTGGATTGATCCATTCTTGGAAAAATCAGCAATCGTTAATGTTGTAATGGGTCAATGTTTTTCAGGTGGATTTATTGATGATTTTGCCAAACCTGGATGTGTTATTGCTACTTCAACGACAAAGGATGAGGTTGCGCGGGGATCGTTAGAATACACTACATTCCTTAAAAATTGGACTGATGCGATAAGCGATCAAAGGCTCAATAGTATCACTGCCGATTATGACGACGATGGTTTCATAGCTATGGATGAGGCATTTGCTTATGCTTATGCGTCAGAAGTTTCGAAGGATGAACACCCCGATATTTACCCAATGTATCAGTCGACACATCCCTACATTGGTGAAGAACTGGCGTTTGATCGCATGCCGCGAGATGTGGATTTGTTTATTAAAGACAATTATGAGGATACAGGTAAAGAACCAAATGTATCAACTGATATTTTTTATGACAGTCCGTCAATATGGGTGCGTAATGCGGATGATAATATAGAAGAACATGAAAATCCTGTATTTGACATAACTCATCCCAAATGTTTCGCATATGTGCGCATCCATAATAGGGGCCGAATAAAATATGAGGGTGGTAAATACCTGCATATGTATTGGGCAAAGGCGTCCTTGAATTTTTCGTTGAGGACATGGACTGGACAGGAAACGTATAATGATATCCCAACGGGAGGTCATTTTGGCGGGGTGGCGATTCCTCCGATTGAGGCAGGAGATAGCGTTGTTGTCCCTATTGAATGGGATATGACCCAGTTGCTTTTGGGTCAGTTTTCCAATGATAATGAAGGACATCATTATTGCCTATTGGCGGCTATAAAGGATTATCCTGGAAATGGCGGATATGATGGCGAAGGAACTTATCAAGATGTGCAGGGGCTGAAGACCCAGGCGCAAAAGAATCTGACTATCATATATCGAAAGGATTTAGATTTGTCAAAAGCCGTTTATGTCAGGAACGCTATTGATTCTCCAAAAAAGTATTCATTAGAAATCCGTCCGAGAACGGCGGCCGACGAAGCGATTTATTCTATGGCTAATATTGAAATGGAACTTAGTCAGCCAATTTACGATGCTTGGGTTAAAGGAGGCACTAAATCTGTAAACGTATCGCATAATGTTGTCAAACCATTAATAGTAAGATTTACATCTCCCTCGAGTAAAATCGAGGCGGTTAGTCTGTCGGCTAATCAGTTTGAGAAAGTTGGTTTGAAGTTTAATTTTACAAAGACTTCGTTAAGAGGAAAACGGTATACTTTGGATTTGATACAAAGAGATGAGACTGGTCAGATTGTCGGTGGTGAAGCGTTCATTGTTGAAGCCCCGTTACGAACTGTATTACCAATTGATATAGGAATAACTCCATATCCAGGAAATCAGTTTGGCCTTACAGTCAATAACCCGGATGTCAAGAGTGTGACCTGGTATAATAGTGACGGGGATGTAATAGGCCAAAATGACTCAATAACTGTTTCCCCGACGATGAGTGATTACGTTTATGCCGCTTCCACACTGACAAATGACGGTGAACTTGCTACCGATGAAATCTCATTGCAGACGCGCATAGGAATAGAATCGCTTTCTCCTGCGTCGGCTGTTGGCGACAGGCTGGAAGTTGTGTTGCGGACAGAACCAATAGTAGGTGACAAGCTGCTGATTGCGGATGTCAACGAAGCAGACTGTCAGACAGAAATTCTGTTGGAGCCAGGATGCAACTCAACTGTAATAGACACATCCGCTTTGAGGACCGGGCTTTATGCCATAAGCTATGTCTCGGAGGATAGGGTGGTTGATACGAAGAAATTCACCAAAAGATAAACATATAATCTGCGCCGATTAGTCATACTCTACTGGCGTAATCGGCGCAGATGTAATTCATAATAGCTATGAGATACTTGCTGATACATTTATTCGCATTATGCGCGACGCTCTGTTGCTCTGCGGCGGGGCAATCTGTCGTAGTGGAGACACAGGCGGGCGGGGAGCTTGCCGGGCGGCTGGGCGACGATCTGCTGACGGTAGAGGAGCTGACGGTCCGCGGCCCGGTCAACGCTGCCGACTTCCATACGATGTGGCAGATGACTTCGAACGGTTCGCTTGAAAACCTAAACCTCTCGGGTGCCGATGTCGAGGGGAAGATTATACCTGCCTATGCCTTTTATAACGGAGGTTTTCGCGAAGGGGGCACACTTCAGGCGGGATACGCGAAGCTGAAAAGCGTCATTCTCCCTGATGACATTGTGGAAATCGGGGAGGCCGCTTTCAGGTTGGCCGTGAATTTGGGAAGCGTGAATATTCCAAAATCAGTGCGTTCGATAGGAGCCCGGGCTTTCTCCGAGTGTTTCAGTCTATGCCCGGAAACATTGATACTGCCTGAAGGACTCGTTTCTATCGGCCAAAGCTGTTTCGCTGAATGTGTGAAACTAAGCCGGGTCGAATTTCCTGCCGGTCTTGAAACTATTGGTAGTCGGGCGTTTCGCCATTCAGGGATAGAAGAGGCCGAATTGCCTGACGGGTTGAGGAATCTGGCAAGCGAGGCGTTCGCCCAATGTAACCGGCTGACCAAAGTTTCCCTCCCTCGGTCCGGGATGACATTCATCGGGTCCGGGGCGTTTTCTGAAGCTATGTGCCTGGAGAAATTAGACATTCCCGACGGTATAACCACACTCCAGGCCGAAGTAGTGAATGAATGTCTGTCTCTTCGGGAGTTGGACATTCCGTCCGCTGTTACTGAAATCGGAGACCGTGCCCTGTATGGCTGCCGTGCGCTCAAGGCTGTTGTTTTGCCCGATAACCTGACCAAAATAGGGTATAGAGCTTTCCGGGGCTGCTCGAACGTGGCTTCGCTTGATATTCCGGCATCCGTCGTGTCTATGAAAAACGGCTGTTTCGATTTAATGGGTTCGCTAAAAAGGATTAGCTGTCGAGCTTCGGTGCCTCCGGCATGGGATATTGTAAATCCTTCGTATTCTATTTTTGACGGAAGTGAAGAATCTGCCATGAGGGCTACACCGAAGGATATACCGGTATATATTCCCGTCGGGACAAAGTCTCTGTACCAGTCGGCTCCCGGATGGAGTGATTTTACAAACTATATTGAGACAGATAATTTCCCATCTGCGGATGTCGCTGTTGTTGAGCCGGAATATGCTGTAATACAAACCGAAAGGGGCGCCCAGCTCGCTGAAAAGCTTGGCGAGCGTATATATGCGATAGATTCGCTTGTGGTAAAAGGTCCCTTTAATGAGGATGACGAGGTCACTCTCAGAATCGCGACGCGCGAAGGGCGTTTAAGGGTTTGGAACCTTTCCGAAGCGGAAATTGAGAACAAAATGTTTGGTGGAGAGGCTTATTCTATCAGGGATGGCTGGTTATCCCGCGAGAATCCTCCGTATTATGCTCTCATCCCTGTGCGCCGCGTAATGCTCCCCGATGATATTGAAGTTATCGGTAACGGTGCGTTTTTCTCTTGCGCATACCTCGAAGAAATCAATATCCCTAAGTCTGTCAGGGAAATAGGGAGCCGGGCCTTCTTCGAGTGTCTGAGCCTGGGTAGAAAGGGACTGACTCTTCCCGAAGGATTGGAGCGGATTTATGAGGAATGTTTCGCAAGGTGTGAGAGTCTGCGGGAAATTAATCTGCCCTCCTCGCTGAAACGGATTGACGAGCTGGCTTTCTATGAGTCAGGCCTTGAACGGGTCAACTTTTCCGAGGGATTGGAGTATATCGGGCAGAATGCCTTTACCCGCTGCCAGTACCTGAAGGAGATTAGTCTGCCTAATTCTTGTCAGACTTTTGAAGGCAGGTATCATTTTGTTATGGATTACAGCCTGGAGCGCATATGTCTGCCAAAGGGTCTTAAAGCAGTCCCTCAACATTTCGCCTGGCAATGTAAGTCGTTAAGGGAAGTCGATGTTCCCGAATCACTGGAAGTTTTGGGGGCGAGTGCGTTTGAACAATGCACAGCTCTTCAGAAGGTACAACTCCCGGAGGGGCTCAGAGTGATAGAGACAGCGGCCTTTGACCGATGTGTCAACATAAGGCGATTGATTCTTCCATCCTCTTTGGAACAGATTGGAGGCGCTTTTGACGATATGCCCGGTCTGAAGGAAATATATTGTAAAGCGGCAGTTCCTCCAGTCCAGGCTTTCGTTGGGTCCGAATCATGGATTTGGCCGATGTCGCTGGCTACAGGAAGGTCATATTATCAGGTAGATGCTGATTATAGCACTCCCCGCGACATCCCGGTATATGTGCCGCGGGGGAGCGCGGAGGCGTACCGCGATGCTCCGGGCTGGAACTACTTCACGAACTTCATCGAGACCGACGAGTTCCCCGATGCCTCCGTTGAGGAGGCCGTGATGCCGGAGAGCGGGGTTGAAGTCTGCGTCGAGCAGGGACGTATCCTCCTTGTCGGAAACGAGGGCGCGGCCTCTGACTACGCGGTCTATACGGTTGACGGGCGCCTTGTTGCCTCAGGGCGCGCCGACGGCGGAACGGCGACAATTGACGTCGCCCCCGGCCTGTACATCGTGGCCCTCGGCACCAAAACCGCCAAGGTCGCCGTCCCTTGATTCCCCCCTGCCACGCGGCAATCTACCACTGCCGACGTCTACTAAGTAATAATGCGCCGACATACGCCTTGGGTCGAAGACCCTTAATGTTAGTAACCCCGCCAACCGCCGCCGGAGGCGGCTTATGGCGGGGTCTAAATGTCTTAATATCAGCAGTGGTCGAAAATCTTGCACTTTTACAGCATATTATTGTGCAATGTTATCGACCGTGGGAGGCTGCGAAGTGTGGAGCGTCTTACGTAGCGGACAATTGGGGTGCCTCGCGCAGAGGTAGACGTAAGGGCTGGAAGCCCGATGGTTAGCGGCAGAGCCGCGGTGTAGTTGTAGCACCGTATCGAGCGGCGGAGCCGCGAAGGTGCGGTGTTTGTGGTGCGGGGGAGACACGGGCCTCGGAGAGGTCCCGTAATTAAAATGATTTACACACGGATCTCATGGTCGCTTAGCTCCCCACGGATGCGACGGATTCCCACTGATTTTCGTTATATGATACAATCAACCAAATCAGGAGAGGGTAAGAATCTGTGTTTATCCGTCGCATCGGTGGATGGCGCTTTGCGCCATTAGAAATCTGTGTGTCAAACATATCCAATCCTCCTTTATTACCGGACCTCTCCGAGGCCCGTGCCTCCCACCGGACCACAAACACCGCGCCTCGCCTCTCCGAGGCTCGACACGGTACTACAACTACGATGCGGCTCCGCCGCTCCGTCGCGACGCAACCCCGCGCTAATATCCGTAGGTGTGCAAGATCTTCGACCTTGCTGTAATTGGCTGACACAGAGACCCCACCAACCGCCGCCGGAGGCGGCTTATGGCGGGGTTACAAACATACCGGGTCTTCGACCAGGAGGGTCGCTTTTTACGCTATTTCGGGGAGATTGCGCCCTATCCTTATAGTGGAGTAGGGGATTATTTTGCGGCGAGGACTTCGATTTCGACGAGGACCTGCTTGGGGAGCTCGCGGACGGCGACGGCGCTGCGGGCGGGGAAGGGTGCGGTGAAGGCTTCGGCATAGACGGCGTTCATGGCGGCGAAGTCGGCCATGTCGGCGAGATAGACGGTGGTCTTGACGACGTTATCCATCGTCAGACCGGCGGCCTCGAGGATGGCCTTGACGTTAGCGAGGCTCTGGCGTGTCTGCTCGGTTATGCCGGCGGGGATTTCGCCTGTCGCGGGGTTGATGGGAATCTGGCCGGAGGCGAACAGGAAGGGGCCGCAGTCGATAGCCTGGCTGTACGGGCCGATGGCGCCGGGGGCGTTTGTCGTGGCAATCTGGGTTTTCATGATGGTTTGGATGAGATTAAAGTGTTGATGTTTATGTTTTTAAGTAATATCTTGTCGGCATCTGCCTCCATTGCTTTCCCGGCGGCCGCGACGGCGTTGACGAGCTGGCCGAAACGGTCGTCGAAGTCAGGCACGAAGTCATCGGAGCCGTACGCCCGGATTATCCTCACGGCGTCGCCGAGAGTGAGGGAGGTTGGGTCGGAGGCTGGGGAGAGGGCTGTCACCTCGTCGCCCGGCGCTCGGACGACGCGCTGCAGCAGCCCGCATGCGGTAAGTTTCCTGGCCGCGGCGTTGACGAGGGTGATCGGTATGCCGTAGGATTTGGAAATCGACAGCTCGTCGAGGGGAGGCTGGTCGGAGCAGAAGCGGTTTATGGCGATTGTCAGCACTGCGAGGTCAATTTCCAGGCGGTAGCCGTCGGAGATGCGGCTGATCTTGTCGGAGAAGGCGTACTGGACGATGTTCTGCGACGAGTAGCAGAGGACGGCCCCGGAGAGGGTTATGAGCCATACGAGCTGCATCCATATCAGCAGCAGCGGCAGGAAGGCGAAGGAGCCGTAGATCGCATTGTAGCGCATGACGTAGACCTGGCCGCTGACGAAGAGCCATTGCAGGATGAGGAACCCAGTCCCGGCAAGCGCTCCGGCCATCAGGGCGTTGGCGGGCTTTACCTTGGCGTTGGGAATCATCATATATGCGCCGGCGAAGAAGAGCCACACCAGCAGGAGCGACGCCAGGTCGAGGAGGGTGCTGAAGAGCGGGGAGAGGAATTTCAGCGGGGTGGCGTTCTGTATGGCGGTCGACATGAATACCGTGATGCCGCTGGCGCATATCATCAGAATCGGCAGAATCAGGAAGATTGCCGTGTAGTCGGTGATTTTGCGCCACAGGGAGCGCCCGTGGGCCACGCCCCATATCTGGTTGAAGGAGTCCTCGACGGTCGAGAGGAGCGAAATCAGTGTCCAGAGCAGAAACACGATGCCGACCCCGACGAATATCCCTTCCGAAGCGGTCGCGAGGTAGGAGTCGACGAAGCCGAGAGCCGCCTCCAGAGCCTTACGCTGGGCGGGGAGGTAGCTCATTAACTGCGACTGTATCAGGTTTTGGAACCCGAACCCCCGGGCGATCGCAAAGAGGAGCGCCAGGGCCGGCACAATAGCGAGCAGTGTCTGATACGTCAGGCCGCAGGCGCGGTTCTGCAGGTCGCTGTTGAAGAAGGAGCGCACCGAGAGGTTGAGGGTCTTTATGGTGTTGACCTTCCATCCCGAACGGGTGTCGCTCCATACGCCCGACGAGACATAATCGTAAATCGCTCTGACCTTTTCGGCCAGGGCAGGGCGCTTGCGGGGCGCTGTCGCGGGGCTCTTCTCTTTATCGGTGTCGGCGGCCATGGGGGCTTGGGGCGGGGTAGGGGTTAACGGAGCCTGTCGGCGGCGCGGAGCAGCTTCTCGTCGCGGCGTATGCCCCGGTAGGCCATGGCGGAGAATACCAGCGCGCCGATCAGCAGCAGGACAGAGCCGCCGATTTCGACGCGGGCGGCCTCGTCGTGCCCGTTGAGGGCCATGGTCAGGGTGACGACCGCGACCACACAGATCAGCAGCATCGACAGCAGGGTGACTCTCTTCTGCAGCCTGGTGTTCTTGTAAAGGAATATGGCGATGAAGAGCAGCACGGCAACCAGGCCGTTTACTATCGCGAGCACGGGGAAGTTGGCCATAGTGAGGTTGGCTGCGGCAAGCTCAGTCGCGGGATTGGAAACTACCGCTACGGGCACGAAGCAGAAGATTGCCACGAGGATGGCGGCGAACAGCAGCCATACCGACTGCCAGCGTTGGATTACCATTGTCGTTATTCGTTTTTGTTAGTGAAAAAGCACTTGGTTTTGCAAATTTAACGATTTTTCCCTTTCCGCGGTTCATTCCGATGTCTGTCAAAAAACGTACGTCGGATTTTATCCCCGGATGGCGAGGACGATGTCAGAACGGTTCAGATGGTAGGAGCTTGGAGGTGAGGCCGATGGGAGCAATCTGAAGATTGTGACCGAGGCCGACCCTTCAAGCGACGACCCATATGGGCCGTTATGACGCGCCCTCATGTTCATTCCATCTCGTAGAGTATGGAATCTGTTATGAGCGGGAGGAGTTTCGGGTCGACCCCGATACGCAGAAGGGCGGGGGCGTCGCTCCGCATGTCGGCTATGAACCCCTCGACAGCCTCCTGCGCCGCGGCGCTGTCGCCCGACGTGCCGGGCTTGGCGGGGTCGCGGCGGGCGGTTATGTTCAGCTTGTAGAAGTTCATCGCCTCGCGGAAGCGCCTCTCGGCCAGCGAGAGATGGCCCAGGTTGAGGTAGTCGGCCGGGAGCGGGTCGTGGTTGGCGATCAGCTTCTCGTAGTATTTCCGGCTCTGCTCTAACTCGCAGCGCATCAGCAGTGCCCATGCCAGGGGGCGGAGTGCCTTGCCGGAACGGGGGTCGAGGTAGTCGGCCTTGTAGAGGGCGCGCACGGCCTCGTCGTACTCTTCGAGCTGGAGGTGGCAGTGGCCGCGGAGGAGGGCGTTGGAGGCTTTGTCCGGTTCCGCCGCGTCGAGGCGGTCGAGGACCGCGAGGGCCTCGCGGGCGCGTCCGGCCGCGAGGTAGCCGCGGGCGAGGCGCCGCATGGTCCAGGTGCTCCCGGAGTTAAGCATGTCGGCCTGCTCGAACATCCTGAGGGCCTCCTCGGCGTTGCCGAGGCGCTGGAGGGCGTGGCCCATCTTCTGATACAGGGCGTCGGAGGTCTCACCGTCGCGCTCCAGGACGCGGAACGCGGCGAGCGCCTCGGCGAAATATTTGTGGCGGAAATAAAATTCGCCGACAACCCCGAGGGTCGAGCTGTCGCTGACGTCGGCCGCGACTGCCGGAATCTCAACCAGGCTTATCCCTTCGGCGAAGGGGTTGTAAAATTCCCCCTTGCGGCGGAAGAGGTTGAAGAAGCGGTAGAGGTTCTGGACCTGCTTGTTAATCATGTTGCGGCGGTCAGCCGACCGGGCGTTAAGCGCCTCGGCCTGGGCCATCGCCATCTGGTCGCCGTGCTGTTCGAGCTGCGACATCATCAGCGACGCCTGCTGCTCCGGCATGCGGGCGAGCGACAGGACGACGGAATACTTGTCGCTGTCGTTCAGGAACGGCATCGGTTCGAGGAATCCGGCGAACTTGGCTCCGGGCCCCTCGAACTCCGAGCGGTCGGCGTGGAAGGGCACGAACCAGTTGGCGATTTCGGAAAAGAAGGGGTGGCTCTTCATCGAGCCGAAGGTGCTCATCATTATGTCGCCCCCCTCCATAGTGATTTCGCTTATTTCGCGCATCTGGTCGGCAAGACCCGACTTCTCGAACATCTCCTCCCATTCGGGATTCTCCTCGATACTCTCGAGGTCCAGCTCCTTCAGCGTCCCCTTGCCGAGCTTCTTTTCGAGGTCGGGGCGGAGGCGGAGCATCGTGGGCATCACCTCGTCGCGCATCTTCGCCGTGATTCTTTCGGTGTCGCGCGTGCGGGCAAGTTCGAGGTACGCGTCGTGGAGGTCGCTTTTCCAGGACGGGAGCTCGCGGATAGCGGCCAGGCGGTCGCGCAAGCGGTCGTTAAGCCGCCGGCCGCGCCAGCGGTGCATGACGATCAGCATCGCGATCAGCGCCGCCGCGCCGCGCCGCCCGGAGGGGGCCGCGGCGTATGCCTCCATCAGCAGCTCGAGCTTAGCCGGGTCAAAATATTCGAGCGAGCCGAGCAGCAGCGCGCCCGTCAGGAGCTCGCCGAAATGGGCCGGGAATACCGGCGACGCGAGCGCGTCGCGGACCGCCAGCGCGTCGGCCGCTCCAAGAGGATGGGTTACCCACAGGCGCACGAACAGCCTCCGCTCCATCGCCTCTAACGACGACAGGCCGGCGCGGCGTTTCGCCTCGTCGAAGCCGCGGGAGGCCATGGCGAGCGCCGACGATTCGGAAGCCGCCTTGGCATACGCTGATATGAGTGCGGCCGGGATCTCGTCGGGGCGCGTGCGCTCGAACCGGAACGTGCTGTAATACAGCGAGGTCTCGTCTGCCGCGAGATTGTCGCGCTCAAGTATGTCGACAACGTCGAGCACCGTCTCGCCAAGCTCGTCGGCCATCTTGTCGCGCCCCGGGTCGTCGGCACCCCGCGCCGCGTATGAGAGCATGTAGCGGTAGTTCTCCTCCGCGCGGGCGATGCGGTCCGACGCCTCCCAGCGCATGTTCCCTTCGGCCAGGGAGCGCGTCAGTGAGAACGCCTCGCGGAGGCGGCGCTCCGCCACCCTCCGCAGAATCCTGTCTTTTATTTCGGCAAAAATCTGTTTCTTCATCCAATGAAAGTTTCTGGAACCGCCGCCGCCCCTCTTCCGCGGCGCCCGGCAATCCGTTCAGACTGCAAATATAACAAAAATCTTGCCAAACTTTCCTTGAATGGTCAGATAAGAAAAAAGATGATTTTAGAATATGATTTTTTCGCTTTTCCCTCCGACGATTCTAATATACGGACTGCCTTTCTCTGGATGCGCTATTTTAATGCCTTGCAAAGAGTAGTAGGCCACCGATTCATCCTCTAAATTCTGCGTCCTGATTAGTTTCGCAGATGTGCTTGTCTTAAAAGATAGAGTTTTCTCCGTTAGGCGAAGTTCTGGGTAAACTGATTCAGCCGAAAATTCAGCCGTAATATGATCGTTTGCCCCTCTGACTAATTGTACTTCCTGATCACCGGAAATAAAAGTAGTCCCGTTTACGCCTAATCTCACGTACTTTCCACCTTCATTATCAATTATGAAGAACTCATCCCCGTTATGGATGGAAATTGGTTCGGATGTTGTGAAAAGACAGTTATCCTCGCTTGTGAGGGTGTAGGAGTTTGATGCTGTGATGAATTTTTCGCCGTTGTTTATTTCAAAAACATTTTGAGTCATAGTCAGAGATTCCACAAACTCCGAGGTTAATTCGCCGTTAACGTTGAGAAAGCCAGTAGGTTGAACAGTCAAAGTGCGCAAATCCACTATCACGGAACCATACTCTATCGCTGGAAAGGGATTTACTTCGGACGCATATCTCGCCCACCTGCCGTACATCTCTCGTCCTTTTCCGAAATACGTCCCACATCCTACTCGCATATCGCCGATTTTCAGCAACCAGGGTGTGTTGAACGCGTCAGATTCAGAATCGAATGTGACATAATCTCCAACTCGATGGGTTTCTACATCAAGAGGTTCAAAAGTCTCGGCGGATACGGGAATGGGAACCGCGTTCCTATCTATCAGGGCCATCTTTGACAGGAATGTGTTTATAATCATATTTTGGCCGGATATATCCTCGCCGGCTACGAAATCCCCCATACCATACCCATATGTGACGTCAAAGATGCCGTTTGCTTTCGGGGAGACGGATGCCTGGGTAGCCGGAGTAATCTGCTGTTGCCAGTAAGGGGTCGCGATTTTAAAGTGTTCGCCCTTTCGAATCTCTACTCCGTTATTGTCCGAAAAACTAATAACGTCATTGATGCGGTCATGCTGGATTGGTTGCATTCCCCACTGATATGCGACGCGGCAGTAGTTCATATCCCACCCGTTGAAGTCGCCAATCAGGTATATCGGAGAGCCGGAGGATGCGGCCACGCTTTCGGAAATGGGTTCGATGCGAGAGAACCTTCTCCATATCCAGTGGTCTTGGTAAAGGGAGAGACTCTTAGCAGGGACATATAGCACGCATTTTTCATAATCCTCGTCCTCCATAGGGTAAAATGCCTTAGGGGGTATTGGATTGCGACTTATAATGGACGTGATGGAGGTGTTGCGTAAAGCGGCTCCTATTGAATCGATATTTTCGCTTAAATCAAGCGTCTCTAAACCCTGTAAATCGGTAAAAGCGCCTGAGTCGATGAATTTTACGCTTGGCGGAATAGAAAGAGGAGCGCTGAGTATTGACTTGGAGAACAGCCCGTTCGGCAAGGTTCTTACACCGTTGCCTATTTTTACGGAGGGAAGGTCTAATACCGCGTGACTTCCGCCGGCGTTAAATCCTTCCGCGTTTTTCGCGAGATAGATTAACTCGTTCAGATGATAGGGTTCCGTTATCGTGCTGTAATAGTTACATCTATCGCGCTGTATGCCCCGCAGCGATTCCACGTCAGGACCTATCACGAGGGTATCAACGCTAAGCGGTAGGAGGTCGATAGTGAAGCCTTTATTAAAACCGGGTTCTTTGGCGTTCTTAGCGTTGAACTCAAAAAAGTCAAGATGGTCTATGTTGGCAAGAGCATACTGGTCCATTGTCTCTACGTTTCGGGGAATGGTAAGACGCTTCAGGCCGCTGTTGCCGAACGCGGAGCATCCTATGTGCCTTGCAGATTCGGGAATTGTCAGTTCGGTTATCTCCTGGCAACCCCATAAAAGGAATCCGGGAATGGAGCTTACTCCGGGTCCGAACGTTACTTCCCTGACCTTGCTGCTGAATATTCCGTGAGCGTTTTTGTCAGGCCATTTTACACTATGCGAACAATTGGTCGCGTTGAAAAATACCCTTTCAAGTTTCGGACAGTCGTTAAACACGGCCTGATATATGGTGTCGACCCTTTCGGGTATAGTGACCTCCGTAAGGTTCGGGCAGCTCATAAAGGCGAAATCCCCTATTAGTCGAAGAGAGTCAGGGAGGACAAGGTTCGTGAAATATGGGCAGCCATTGAAAGCGCCGTGGTCAATAACCTCAAGCGATCGCGAGAACCTGAGTTTTTCGAAATCCAAGCCAGCGAAACAGATAGAAGGCAGATACTTGACGCTGTCGCTCATTATTAGATTGCAGATGTTTCCGTGGGCAGTTCCCTCAAGACACATCTTCGAATCCCATTTGAGCGTGTCAATATTTGAGCGGTCTCCTAAGTACCATCCGATAGACTGAACGTTCTTGCCTACGCGGAGCGTTTTCAAAGCGTCAACGTTGCTTGCGAAACAATGAGGCACAACAGTCGCGCTGTCACCTATGGTAGCGGTTTCGAGATTCTTAAACGAGTCAAAGCAACTTATGTAGGGATAAGAATCCTGAATATAGTGGGCGGCATTGAACGTCAGATGTTTGACTGAACGGCAAAATGATTTGAATGATTTGTCGGCGAGGTGGGTCACGTCGGGACCGATTTCAAGGTATTTCACCGTCGCGTTTAATTGCAGCCCGTCGTCGCTGTCATAGACTGAATCGCTCGGAAGATGAAAGTTCAAGACTAATTTTTCCGGAGAAGTTCCACCGAACGCGTATGAGTGTAGATGCCGTACGGTTTTGGGAACGTGAATCTCCTTTATATTGACGCACCGCCTGAAGGCGTGTTCGCAAACAGAGTCAATTCCCTCCTGGAGGTTGAGAAGCCCCTCTACGGGTTTTGTGGCAGCGCCGAACGTGATGTTTCTCAGGTTCGCACATTCGTTGAAAGTATTTTTGCCGATGGTTTTCATCGACTTGGGCAAAATGATGTCTGTCAGGATTGTGTTGCCGTCAAATATTCCGGCCAGACATTCAACTCCTTCGGGTATGGTCAGCTTGGCCGTTGTGGAATAATAGGCTGGGTGGAACGTCCGGGTGAAAGTCTTGACGTTGTCGCCGAATATTATATTAGTATAGTTGAAGCATCTGTCTGCGACAGTGCGGCAGTCAACAGCGTTGAAAAAGACCGTTTCAAGCGTTATGTCATCTCGGAAGACATCCTGTCCTATGGAAATCACACTTTCCGGGATGGTAAAAGAGGATACTTTCTTACACTGATAAAACAAATATTCAGGTATTTTCTTGACCTCTTCGCCGATGACAATTTCCTGCACAGAGCTGGGGAATGGTGATGAAATCTCGATATTCCATTCCACTACCTGATCACGCCATCCGTAAATCGGGCAATCGATAGCGTTGTAGTTGATTTTTTTGAGGTGCGGAAGTACGGTGACCACGCTCGTGTCAGTCCTTTCGATGATTTTTCCGGGCGATTTGATTATGCTGGGCCCAGTCATCGTAGCGTAATAATAATCACCATAAAATTCGTCGATTTGTCTGACATATCGGGGTATCGTTATGGACGTGATAAACGCACATTCCTGGAATCCGTTTATCATGGCGACTTTATAATCGTGGCCGCCATATCTTACCTCGTCAGGGATTACAACCTCTCCCTGGTATTCTTTGGGACCGGCAACCGTGGCCAATGTCCTGGTGCCGTTACCGTCTTTGTCCAGCAGAATTTTGTAGTAGATTCCGAATTGTTCGAAATCGTATCCGCGAGCCGGGTTCTTTTCGTCGTAATACGTACCATCGGGACCTTTTACAATCGCCAAAATTTCAATCGGAGAGAATGCGATGGATGAAATTATTAAAGAAAGTTGGATTAAGATGTTTTTCGAGTTGTGTAACATTTTTGCGGTGTGTTGTGGTAGGTCGTTGATATCGAAGAGTATAAGGGGGATTTGCAAGAAGTATTTTATACACGTACGTAAATCAGCAATTGATTTTTTTGCAAAAATAAACAATAAAGCGCATTTTACCCCCCCCAAATGTTAAATAAGCCAAAATATGCTGTTCGCCCGATTCTTGTTTTCGCAAGAGAAAGGGGAAAAGGTTTTTTTATTGTGTATTCGGGAATTTGTGTTATCTTCGCGTCATAGTGATTTACCAACACTGACTACACAAACGTAACTAACAAATAAACAATGGCAAAGAAATTTATCTGCACAGTGTGCGGCTACGTTCACGAAGGTGACGAAGCTCCCGAAAAGTGCCCTCTCTGCGGCGCTCCCAAGTCGAAGTTCAAGGAACTGACCCCCGAGGAGGCTCTCCAGTTCGTTACCGAGCACGAAATCGGCGTGGCCAAGGGCTGCGATGCCGAGATGATCAAGGACCTCAACGCCCACTTCATGGGCGAGTGCACCGAGGTCGGCATGTACCTGGCAATGTCGCGTCAGGCCGACCGCGAGGGGTATCCCGAAATCGCCGAAGCCTTCAAGCGCTACGCCTGGGAAGAGGCCGAGCACGCCTCCAAGTTCGCCGAGCTCCTCGGAGACTGCGTATGGGACACCAAGACCAACCTCTACAAGCGCATGATGGCCGAAGCCGGCGCGAACGCCGACAAGATGCGTATCGCCGCCAACGCCAAGAAGGCTAACCTCGACGCCATCCACGACACCGTTCATGAAATGGCCAAGGACGAGGCCCGCCACGGCCGCGGCTTCGCCGGCCTCTACGCCCGCTACTTCGGCGACAAGTAAGCCGGGTAACTACCAACAACGGAAGAGGGTGTGTCATAACGACCATCTGAACCGTTCTGACAGCACCCTCCCATCCGGGTACGAAAATGCGCTGTGTCATCTATTTTGACACAGCGCTTCCCGTTTATACCTATGGCGTTATCGTGCGGCGGACACGTGGTAAGCACCTCGGCCGCCATTCCTCTTGTACGCCCGCCATTCGCGGAAGAGGAGCATCGGGAGGGTGCGCAGGATGTTGAAGCAGCGCCGGAACTGTTTCTTAGGTTCCTGCGAGAGCCGGTGGACGAACTCGAGATGGTGGCGCACCATCCACTCAGGGGCGCGTTTTGCCTCCACTCCGCTATAAAACTTGAAGGCAGCGCCGACGGCGATCATCACCCCGCGGCTCAGATGCGGCTTGAGCATCGCCATGAACCGCTCCTGCTTCGGGGCCCCGAGGGCAATCCAGACTATTTCAATGCCGTCCTCCTCGATCATCCTGGCAATCGCCGGGTAGTCGAATCCTTCGACCGGACGGAACGGCAGCTCCACGAACCGCATTCCCTCGACCTCGGGATTG
The DNA here is from genome assembly GCA_910585755.1 of uncultured Muribaculaceae bacterium. Taxonomy (GTDB): domain Bacteria; phylum Bacteroidota; class Bacteroidia; order Bacteroidales; family Muribaculaceae; genus UBA7173. Next base: position 63,245 of record CAJUFH010000004.1, read on the forward strand.
TATTTTTTCAGATTTTCCCGGAGGCTGTCGAGCACCGGCTGCTGTGTGCCGAGGAAAATCATGCGGTAGCGGCGGCTGGCGACGATGTCGCGGAAAATCTCGCTGCCGCAGTACTGTTCCCGGCGCACGCCGTAAATCCATTTTATGTAGAGCGGGACGTAGCTGCTGTCGCATACCGAGAACATCCCGCCGTTTACAACCCGCAGGTAGTCCTCGTGGCGGTTGGCCGTGTTGAGAATGACCCCGTCGGCGACGCAGACATAGTCCGATCCCGGCTCTCTCAGCCGCCGGTCGATAGCCCGGAGCGCTTCCTCCCGGTCAAACTCGTACCGTATCTTGAAGTATGTTTCCAAATCCAGTATCCGTTTATGTGAAAATTGATTAAGGGTTTATTTCGGAATTAGTGAATCTGTGTATGCTTTTACTAGATGTTTAAGAACATCGCTGTCATAGTCGAGTTCGCTTGTGATACGATAATCTCCATTATGAATCGCTTTTAGGATTTCTCGATTATAAGAATGGCTATGATGCCTTAAGTCCATATATTGTTCGAGATTTGTAATCCATGGAGTACACTGGAAATCAAAAATCTCGACGTTGTTCAGCTGTAACATAGAATGTATAATATGCTGCTTGAATAACAGAATATTATCAAGGTTTCTGTATTTGTCGTATATGATGAATTCTCCTATGGAATAGGGAGGAAAATAAATAAACCAATGAATTGAATCAGGGCTATTTATTATGGTTTTCAGGATGGAGTCTTCAAACCGTTGTTTCATCAATGGAAGGTCAAATGTTTCTTCGTTATATCCGTTGGAATTGACTTTTTTATTAAAATCCGATATGAGGTGAGTTCTGCCAACGGGAGAATTGAAATGATAAAGCCCTTTTTCAATTTGAGGATTCTTAATAAACTGTATGGTGTTTTTTAAAGACGTGTAATTCAACAGATATTCATAATCATTAAACCTATTATCGTCATACAGGTATTGATTTATTGCTCCTCGTTGTCGGGCGAAACTGAAGAAATCTAATCCTAAAATGATATTACGTGCTTTCTTTCTTGAAATAATGAATGGCAGCATTACGGAATAATCGTCATCTGTTGCTCCCATGACAGAGAAATTCTTTGTTTTCCAGTTCCATAACGAATCTGCTAACTCCGGATAATGGTTCATTGCCATTGAACTTCCTGTTATGAAAGCATTGTAATCATGATTTCGGGCTATACCTCCAATCTCCAGACGTTGATTGCCAAGATATTGGTCTTTAGCAGTATATTGCTGATAAGGGTCAATATAAAGGACAAATCCCCCAATTAGCAAAATAAGTATGACGATAGACAGGATGGTTTGAAGAACAATTCGTTTGTACCCCATTATTGTCAGAAATTGAAATAAAGAAATGTTACAACCCGTGAAATGAAAAGAATGCTGATAACGAAACCGAGTATGGCGGTCACCTGTTTAACCCGAACTGCCTTATAATCCGTCATAAGTTGGTATGCCGTCGGGCCGACCAGTCCAAGCAGAATTGCCCCGAGCAAGATAATCATATTAACGCTATTCGGCAATATAGAAGGTAAATGAGATGTATAAGCGTTTGTGAGAGTCAAAGATGTGTTATCAAACATGGATTTTATGATAACCCAGGCTTTATGCACATTGTCTGCTCTAAATATGACCCATAGGATATTGATGAAAAAGAAAGTGGTAAACATCCCCAACCATGAGGGCATACTTAACCCCGACTTTTTCCATAACCGTGTTATTATAACCCCGAAGCCATGACATACGCCCCAGATAATGAAAGTCCAACCAGCTCCATGCCATAAGCCGCTAATGAAAAAGACGAGAGCTATGTTGAATAACACCTTTGATTCCTTGCATCGGCTGCCTCCTAACGGAATATAGAGGTACTGTGTTAGGAAACGATTCAGAGTCATATGCCATCTACGCCAAAAATCTTGGAAATTTGTGGCTCTGTAAGGTGCGTTGAAATTCAACGGCAGGTTTATATTGAACATTCTTCCTATGCCGATAGCCATATCGCAATAACCGCTAAAATCAAAATACAATTGGAAGGTGTAACTTAGAGATATAAGCCACGCTTCCGCCATAGTATAATGATCAACATCAAGATTAAAACCCGCATTTGCGAAAACTGCGATTGAGTCAGCGATTAATACTTTCTTTGCAAGTCCTAATGAGAAAAGATATATTCCGTCAAAAATGTTTTTTGCGATTGGGACTCTGTTTTTCGCCGATTCAAATTGAGGAAGCATTTCTTCAGGAAGGACTATGGGGCCTGCGATCAGTTGGGGGAAGAATGTAACGAAATTACAATAATCCAAGAAGTTCGGTAGCTTATTTTTCTTCTTGTAAGAATCAACAACAAATGCTAATTGTTGGAAAGTGAAGAAGCTGATGCCGAGTGGGAGTATGATATGGCGTAGTAAAAAACTGCTGCCAAACAAAGCATTGATGTTTTCAATAAAAAAATCGGTATACTTGAAGTAACCAAGTAATCCGATGTTAAATATAATTCCAACAATAAGGCATAATTTGTTGATATAGGGGGGGGTACGCATTTTGATGCTATCCGTCATCACATAACTTAACCCATAATTAACCAGAATAGAAACGATAATAATGGGGAGATATGACACATTAAAAAATGCGTAGAAGTACAACGATGCTATTACTAACGCAAATTTTGCGAGTCTTTTATGACCCAATCCGTTCAGCCCGAAGTAGGCGATGAACGTAATTGGTAGGAAAACAAAGATGAAAACGAAAGAATTGAACAACATAAGACGTTAAAATAGCCTTAGGATGGATATTTGGAAAATAATCTTTCCCATTTAGCCGAGACGACCTCGGTTGAGTAGTGGTCGCGTAGTTTGCGGTAAGCGGCGGAGCCGAGGCGCAAGGATTCACTGGGGGATGCCCACAAACGTGCGATCGCATCGGAAAGCGCGTCAGCGTCGCTCGGAGTGAAGAGAACGCCGATTGCGTCGGGTCCTTTGCCGATGATTTCCGAGAATCCGCCATGGTCGGGAGCTATCATCGCTTTTCCATAATTTGCAGCCTCGAGTATTGTCATAGGAAAGCCTTCATACCATTTGCTTGCCATGACAAAGAACATTGCGTTTTTATAAAACTCATTTAGCGCTTCGTCGTGAAGATATCCTTCCAACCTGACGTTGCCTGGCAGCTTTTCAACAAGCTCCTTGTCGCGCACAGCCCCGGCGAGACGGAACTGAATCCCTGGATTCCTCCTGGCCGCTTCGATGATCAGGTCAACTCCTTTTTCGCCGCTGATACGGCCACTGAACGCTACATAGTCGCCTTTGGTTGATTCCGGCTCTTTACCTGCGTCAATTGAATTAGGAATGACGACAATTTTCTCGGCCGGGAAGCCCGCGGCAATCAGTTTCCGGCGCTGGAAGTCAGTGATGCAGGCGAAGAGGTCGACGCAATCGATGTAATGACGGCGCAGACGCGCCACGGCGTTGCGAGCCGCGTAACCGACTGATTTCAGTATCGAATGTTCGCAATTATACCTTACGCATCCCCATTCATTACCTTTTTCGAGACAGAGCTCGCAGGGGCGGTTGTCGCGCATAAACAGCCCCGTAGGACAAATCAGCCTGAAATTGTGGACGGTCATTATAACCGGGACACCAGCTTTCTTGCATTCCCTTAGCGCGGCCGGGGTTATGAACGGAAAGAGGTTGTGGACATTTACGACGTCAGGGTTTTCCCTCCTCAGCGCCTCACGCATCGCCTTCACCCCAGACGGACAATACACGCCAGAAATAAACCCGCGTATTTTTCCGCTCAGGCTTTCCCGAGCTCCGGCGGTAGTCATCCTCAGCTGAGCGACCTCGTGCCCCAGTCCACCCAGCATCCCCGCCATCTTGTCGACCACAGCCTCCTCCCCGGAGTACTTCCCGTAGTCGTTATGAACCAGCAATATCTTCATTTAGTTCTGCGAACTAAATCGCGGAGTTTTATGCCACCCAAAAGAATCGGACGAACAATCTGAGAAAGTAAAGCGTACAATTTAGGATGCTTTGTAGCCAAACCAAGCAGTCCTGTAGAGACTTCACCTTGATATGGATATTTGTTAAAGATTGATAAGATATCGCTGTATTTTAACCTCCACAGGGTTGTTCTCAATAAGGATTCTTGACGGAAATTATAGTGCCCCTTTAAAGCGGCAACCCCAGTCGGATGAGAGTCGGAATATTGGGCAATGACGGCGTATAATCTTGTTGAGGTCATAAAACGTTCAGCTATTTTTTGAACATCATTACCGATGTGTACCGTTGAAGTCGGATTTATGGTATGGCACACAACCTCGATAGGCTTGTATATGACCTTCTTGGCGAGCAATATGCTTTTTAGCATATAATCGGTATCTTCAAATCTGACTCCCTCTGCGAATTTTATGCCATTATTTGAAAGATATTCTTTTTTGAATGCAGTCAGCCAGGGTACCCAGGGGACTTCTGCCTTTGTCAGATACTGTTCTCCTGTCAGAATGTCCTTAGGATTATTCGAATAATGAGATGCTCCGATTAACAGACTGCCGTCGTCTGATCGTGTCTGGGAGTCATACATTAATAGGTCACAATCCTGATGTTCCAGGTCATTCATTAACGACTCCAAGCAGCCCTCGACAAGATAATCATCCGCATCAAGATATGATATATATTTCCCAAGTGCGATTTCTACCCCTTTATTTCTGGCAGTTCCCTGTCTTGAATTATGCGTAAGGTTAATTATTGTTAAATGGGGGGGGTAGATGCTAAGGCGTGTATTGTGTCTAATGTGTTGTCTGTGGAGCAGTCGTTAATAACTATAACCTCTATATCCTCTGAATTGACATTTTGGTTAGTGATGCTATCCAAACAACGAGTTATTGTGTGCGCTCCGTTATAAACAGGGATTATGATTGATAATAACATATCTGCGGAGTCAGTCGCGGCGGAAGAGGTCGCGGGTGTAGACTATATCCTCTACGTCGTCGAGGACGCTATCGTAGCGATTGGCGATTATGGCGTTGGAGAGACGTTTGAACTCGGCGAGGTCGTTGACGATGCGGCTTCCGAAAAATGTCGTTCCGTTCTCGAGCGTCGGCTCGTAGATTATGACCTCGGCCCCTTTTGCCTTGATGCGTTTCATAACGCCCTGGATTGAGGATTGCCGGAAGTTGTCGGAATTAGACTTCATTGTAAGCCGGTATACTCCGACAACGCAGTTTTGTTCCTTTTCCCCGTTGTAACGGTTGTTGTCGGAATAGCTGTAATATCCGGCCTTGCTGAGAACCTGGTCCGCAATAAAATCTTTACGCGTGCGGTTGCTTTCAACGATAGCGGTCATCATCTGCTGAGGAACATCAGCATAGTTAGCCAGAAGCTGTTTTGTGTCTTTCGGCAGGCAGTAGCCGCCGTAGCCGAACGATGGGTTGTTGTAATGGGTACCGATGCGGGGGTCAAGACCGATGCCTTCGATAATAGCCTGGGAATCGAGCCCCTTGACTTCAGCGTATGTGTCAAGTTCGTTGAAATAGCTCACGCGCAGGGCGAGGTATGTGTTGGCAAACAGCTTTACGGCCTCGGCTTCCTTCATACCCATAAAGAGAGTGGGGATTTCTTTCTTGACCGCGCCCTGTTGAAGTAGTGCGGCGAAAGTCCGAGCGCTCTGTTTGAGAAACTCTACATCGGCGACATCTCGGATTGCCTTGTTCTCCTCCGAAAACTCTTTATTGTCGATTATCTTCGGGCAGCCTACGATAATACGGCTTGGGTACAGATTATCATACAGAGCCTTGCTCTCGCGCAGAAATTCCGGGGAGAACAACAGGTTAAGCTGTTTTACACCCTGTCGGGCGTATTTCACATACAGCGACCGGCAGTAACCCACGGGAATCGTTGACTTGATAACCATAACCGCGTCCGGATTGACAGACAGCACGAGGTCTATCACGTCCTCAATACAATGGGTGTCGAAATAGTTCTTGACCGGATCGTAGTTTGTCGGAGCCGCGATGACAACGAAGTCGGCGTCCGCATAGGCCGCGGCACCGTCGAGGGTCGCCGTAAGGTCGAGTTCCTTTTCCGCGAGATACTTTTCGATGCATTCGTCCTGAATCGGGGAAATCCGGTTGTTGATTTTCTCGACCTTTTCAGGAATCACGTCAACAGCCGTTACCTTGTTGTGTTGCGCCAGGAGAGTCGCGATACTCAGACCGACATATCCGGTGCCAGCTACTGCGATTTTCATTTTATCGGATTGGAATAGAAAGTGATCAGATGTTTAATATTCGCCTGAGCTTACTGTATATGCGCAGTCTCAGACTGTGATAACGCGCCGAACTTTTCAATATTCGCTCGTCCGCCTCCATATTGACGGGCAGAACCAGGTCCTGCGTTTCGTCGTTCAACTCGGTTTGGAAGCGGGAGTATTTCTGCTTGCAGTTGGTCGCGTCAGCGCCGAAACCCTCGTTGGCCACTAAAGAACGGAACGGATGCACCGAATACTTGCCCTGTCGGAACTGGCTGTAACAGAATCGTATGGCCCAGGACTTATTGCGCCCGGCCATATAGTCGCGCAACATTCCGTACATATCGCTACCCCCCTTGTTGAAAGCTTTCTGAAGGCGTTTAGACGAAGTCATCTCGTCCCAATCCCCTACATTCCAATCAACGGACTGCCAACGGTCTGCCCACGTGGCCCAACCCCACGAGGAGGATCGGTTGCACAGATATACGTCTCCGACATATTGCTTCGGACGATTAATCTTCAAGCCATAGCCGCAAATAGAGAATACGCGCTTGTCGTCGGCATATGTCTGGAGGGCTGCCTCCATGTACTTTAGGAATCCAGGCATCAGAACAAGGTCGTCTTCAAGTACGATCGCCTTACCGTGTCTGGCGATTACTTCGCTGACACCGTTAATGATTGACGCTCCCAATCCTCTGTTTTCTGGCGATAAGACTACATTTGGCGTCAACTCCCGCGCTATCGTGGCGACTTTGTCAATTATGGACGAGTCCGCACAGTTCCGCGGGCCGTCAATGTAGACATATACGGGGTGGCCTTCGAAGCCTATGTTTCGCTTCAAAGAATCGGTCATCCTTTTGAAAGCGTCTGGCCGGTTAAACCCGAAAATTACGATAGGCGATTTCATTAAAAAGGTCTTAACTTTGACGGGATGAGATTTAATGCGATAAAAGCCATCAGCTTGTAATTCGTCGGTTGGAATCTGAGCCCCGTGAGAGCTTCTTTAATGCTCTGTTTCCGCATATTCAGTCGGAGGTAGATCGAGCTGCGCATCTTATGCCAGTGGGAGATATATCTGTTGATTCCACGAGGGTTGTAATCACGTGCAATCCGTTCAAGCTCCTCTCCGACAACATCGATTTCGGCCGGAATACGTTTCGGCTTCTCCTTGACGTCATAGCCCTCGACATTGAATGTCGCGCATACTTTCCTGGAATACGCTATCTTGAAGCGACAAGCAAGTCTCGCCCAGGTTAAAAGGTCCTCGCCCGATTTAATTCCTACCGGGAAGCCCCCGATTTCCTGGAAGGCTTTTTTCCGAGCCATCACGGCTGAGGTCCACATCGGAGGGTGAGAGGTTGACGCGACTTCGAAATAGTTGGATAAGACTCCGTGCTCAGAAGTGAATGGGAGGTTCCTTATGATGGTGTCCGTGATTTTGCCATTGGCATCACTAAACTGGTAGTTTACGGCGAACACATCGCATTGAGGATATGCTTCCGCAAGCCGCATTTGGGTCGTAAGGTATTCTGAGTCCCATTCGTCGTCGGCATCCAATAGTGCGACGTATTCACCCCTTGCTTCCTGGATTCCTCTGTTTCTGGCTGTTGATACCCCGGCGTTGGCCTGATTGATTAGCCGGATGCGCGGATCTGAAATTTTTTCGACCTCGTCTACGCTGTTGTCCGTGGATCCGTCGTTAACAATGACAATCTCGAAGTCCCGAAAGCTTTGGCCCAATACTGATTGTATGGCTCTGGCTACGGTTCCACGTTTGTTGTATAGTGGAATGACTACAGAAATCATTGCGCTTGAGATTTTAGATAGCTATAAACGGAGCCGACTGGTGCGGCAGAAAGCGCGTCTTTCCCATATTTTTTCCAGTTTAATTTGAATAACTCAGTATTAGCTATATATCTTTCCCAATTTGTTGGGTCGAAGGATTCCGTCAGGATATCAGCAAGTGCGAATATCTGTGGGTTATTCATCGGCACGTCGTCAATCATCTGTCTGATTTCAGCGTCCTTCTGATATAACAAGTCAATAAACTGGTCAAACAGGAAATAGTCGATAAACAGACTCTCTGTTGAGAGATAGTCGGCAAACAAAGTTTCCAGTACGGAAAAAAGCTTATTGCCGGGTTTGCAGCTAAGACAGTAGACGGCCCAGCGACATTGGCTGACAAAGTTACCGTATGGAGCAATGTGTATGGTATGGAATGGCTTAGAAAAGAAACGCTCGTTAATTGGCGACGCGCAGTATAAAGTCGCATCCATCCACAATCCTCCCCGTTGTGCGAGTAAGTTTACGCGGAGAATGTCGGCGAAATGGCAATTCTTGATTTTTCCCTTGCGATAAAGCTCTGTTATTCTCGGGTCAATCTGTGCAAAATCAGTGTAATTGTCAAGTGTGACTACCTGTACTGTCCTTCCATTCGAATTTTTACGGATGCTCTCAAGGCACATCGCGGGGATGGGTGGCATTTTTTCTTCCCCCTGAAGCCAGCAGACCCAGATTGTCTCCTCGTTCTTCGCTACCGAAACATATGGCCGGTAATTAGCGAGCGCTTTGTCGACCAAAGGAGACAGGCGGCGCTGTATCGCCTGATTGCGCGCGTCGGATAGCCGTTTGATTACGTTAGGCGAGAGTGTGTTCCGCCCTTGCGTAAGGACAACGTTGCCGAGTGCGATAAGTGGACCGAATCGCAGAGTCTTTTTGCAGAGTTCGGAAATTGCGGCTGTAGTGCTCATGACAGATTCTCTACCTGTTCTCTTCGGTATATGCCTAGCGCCATACCATAAAAGGCCCACGGTATTCCCAGCGTGGCAAGCGAATAGCTTACGGTGTTGTCGCTGTAGAGCGTTACCAGCATTCCGAACAAGGATGCGCCAGCTGTGAGAGCGCATACTTTTGTCCATTCATCCTGGGACTTGTGGTATATTTTCACACAATGGAACAGAATTGCTAAATAACTTGCCAGGAATAATCCGAGTCCGATCAGCCCGTTGTCACACTTCATTAGTAACAAGTCATTATGAAGCTGTCCCCCGCGGCCGAATCCGATAATTTCAGTGTAGAAGAATTTCTGTACTCGTCCAGTCCCGGAACCAGTCATTGGATGTTCCTCATAAAACGGAGTTACTTTCTTCCACATCTCGTTTCGTCCGCTGGTATTCACGTTATTCTCATCTACATTTCCTGTAAGGAAGTCCGTCATTGTCACCTCGTCGGGTCGGAAGTACATCTTTGACTTCACTGCTGGAATATAGAACAGGGCGCATAATGCAAGAGCTGCCATCCCTACGATAAGCGGCAGGGATTTAACACGGTATTTGATAAAGAAGAAGGCTGCCAACGCTACCGACGTTTCAAAGATATTGGTTCGGAAGACCCATAGCAGACACGGCAGAATGAAAAACAGCGCCCATAAGAGGTTTTTCTTTTTATCAATCCCCATTGAATATAGGGCGAGGGAAAAAATAACCCAGGTTGCGTAATTTGTTACAAGGGCAGCTCGATTCCAGAATACTCCGGCAAAAATAATTCCCTGCATTGGAATGTATCTTACGGCGAAAAATGAAATAAAAGCAACCAAGCGGGTCCATATGCCGGATTTCAGAAATACCAATATATTGTCGACTACGGCAGATGCGGCCAAGGCGATTAGCGGGGGATACAGATATTTCAAAAGCATGCGGACACCGAACGATACCGACGGCGTGTAGAATAATCCTATAGCGGCCCAAGCGATAAACATAAAGAATAGTTTTATCGGGAAGGACCAAACAGGCGAATTTGGGGCTTTTAGTAACAATAACACGCAGATTACTTCGGCCAAAGCGAGATGCAGAGCTAGCAAAGGCAGCAATCCCATTAATCCTGTGGTGACAAGCAGGATGATAACGTATTCCTGTCCGGTAAATTTTAATTCTACCGTTTCGCCATTAAGTTTGAGCTTTGCCGGAACCTCCTCGACCTTCAGGTATTTGAAGAAGAGATAAGTGAATGCGACGAAGTAAACCAAACAGACTATTAGTGCCATAAATACTGCTTAAACCTTTAATAAGGTTGTTCGTTTTTTTGAGAATTGGCTGACGGTATCTTCCTTGTCATTTGCAAAGGCTGGTGAACAACCGTTTCCATTTCGGCATAATTTCATCAGGATAAAAACGGCTTACTTCTCGTGACGCGGCCATTCCCATCGCCGTTCTTTTAGCCGTATTGTCCATAAGTTCTTTTAGGGCCTTGCGGAAAGAATCGATGTCACCCTCCGGAACGATAATCCCGGTGTCTGTTGTTACAATTTCGCAAGGGCCGCAAGGGCAGTCCATCGCGACTGTCGGCAGGCCGCACTCCATTGCCTCGGTTATTACAAGGCCGAACCCGTCGCTACGCGAGGGAAACGCATAGATTGAGGCTTCAATAAGTTTGTTCTCAATATCCTTTACCGGGCTATGCAGACATACCTGCTCTTCCATATTATATCGGGCTATAATGGATTTAAGCAAGCCTTCATCCTGCCCTGAGCCATAAAGCTCGACCGTCCAGTCGGGATAATCTTTTGCGATGGGCCCGAAGGCCTCCAGAAGCTGGTCCATTCCTTTGGCAGGAGTCCAACTGCCAACGGAAATTATCCTTTTGTTAGCGCAAGTCGATTTGCGCTCGCTTCGGAAAGACAAGGGGTTATGAACGAAAGTCATATTATCAGGGTTACCCCACAGTCCGACGTCGCGGCGGGTAAGCCCGACAAAAAGGTCGTATTTCCGTGCCGTACTCGCGAGCTTCCATTGAAGGTAGCGCATTTTGAGAATGTGAAGCTGACGGAGCCGGATGTCTTTAAGCCCTTTAACGAAATTAACTAAGAAGTTCTTCGTATAATGGAACTCCAAAACCTTTTTTGAGCCGTCCTTTAGCGACGGGAGCGTTTCTACCGCCATACCGGCGACCGCTACCATGACATCCGGCTTGATTCCCGCAGCGATATCCTCCAAGGCGGCGCGGTAGCGGGCCGCGTCGCCCGGCTTGACATCAAGCGCTATGCGTTTCACTCCCGGGTCAAGCCGGAAAAAGGGCGGCTTGTCCTCGCGGAGGCTCACAAGCGTCACGTCGGCTTCCTTCTGGCCGGCCCACCAGTTGAGCTTCGTCGTCAGGACCCTCTCCGTCCCCCCGGACGGCGCGAGCGAGTCAATGCAATAGATGATGGTTAAAAGCTTCAATTTAAAGTCTGCCCTTAGACGGAAAGTCTTTTTTGAATCTCAGGAAGGTAGTTCCCGGGATGCCATAATTGGCGATAGCAGCGAAACGCGTTTTCGCGGTATGTGCCTTTTTCTGCCATTATCCTTGTTATAGCAGTCTCTATTTCTGATTCGTCGTCGATGAGGACACCGCACTTGAAGTCTTCAATATATCTCAGCGACGGAAGACGAGTTGCGACGACTGGTAGGCCACATTTAAGATAGTTGCCTATTTTGCCGGCTGCAAGTCCCATTAATTCCGCTCTATAGCCGAGGGCTTCAACAGAGTAGAGCGCGACCCCGACATCAGCCGATGAAATCATTTCATCAAGCTGTCTGTTAGAAAGCGATGATAAAGAAAAATTTATATGCTTATATTCCGGGTTACCGTATATCCTGTCGAACTCTTTGCTCTCCCCAGGCTTCCTGCCGATATGGAAAACCAGTTTCATCTTCCCTGTCCAGTTCTTTGACGCGTCGGCCAATTCGACGCATTTAAACCAAATGCCGAATCCGCCTGAATGAAGTACGGCGACTGAATCGGAGGGCAATTTGAACGTATCATGGAGATATATGGAACGGGTTCGATATTCCGGTGTAAAGGAAGCGTTGGCCAGCAAAAGAATCTTATCGGGATTGACATTAAAATTTTTGATGATGAATTCCTTGTGGAATTCATCATGAGTGATAATAAAATCAGCTTTCTGAAGAGCTTGATTCTCCCAGTTCTCCATCTTTGTAAGGGTAGGATGGTCTTTGGTAACTATCTGAGGGAACTCTAACGCAAAGAATACATAGGGACACGAGTACAACCAGTTTAGTTTGGACGCTATTACATTTCCCCAGGCATCTCCCCCAATGACGCAGTCGAATCTTTTCCGCGACATGACAGACATGTATTTCAACAGAATCTTTAATGTGGTCGGGGCTTCCAATTTACTGCTGCGCTCATCTATGGTAACTACTTTCAGATTGTTGTGCTCCGTCGTCAGTCCGCTGAAACGCTTGGAACTGCTTGTCAGTAATGTTATATGGCAATTGTTGTCACATAAATACAATATTAAAGTTTTAAGACTTGGGATCCTATCCAGAAAAGGTTCTTTGAGAATTACAAGTATCTCTTTCATCACTTGTCGCAAATTTTGTGGTATAATTCGGAGAGTTGTAAGATATAGTCCTCGAGCGAATTGGGGCAATGGCAGTTATCGCTTATCTTTCCCAATGAAGATTTATGTTCAAGAATATGTCTAATCTTTTCGCGTAGCTCTTCAGTGTTATTAGGACTTACCAACCAACCGTTTACTTTATCTTCGATCTGCATTTCAGGTCCGCCACACTTCGTCGCGAGCACCGGGTGCCCGAAGCTTAAAGATTCGGAAATGTTTATGCCATATACCTCATGGAAAATTGCCGGATGAATCATCACATGCATATCTTTCAACAATTCAGGTAGCTCGTCATTTTCAACAAATCCATGAAAGATGACATTCTTGCCTTTTGCGAGCTTAAGAATGCGTTTTTTATATCGTTGCTCTCTGCGAGCCGGATACGCATCCCCGAATATGTGAAGCTCATATTGGTCCACCGGGATTCCTTCGAAAGCTTCAAGCAGTACATGGAGCCCTTTTGAATACTGAATGCGGCCTAAGAAGTAAAACCTTACTGGAGTGGTTTCTCCGACAATGGGATATTCGTACCGTTGGAACGATTTGATACCATGGCGAATTACAGCCGTTTTGATTCCGAGGTTATTTAAGAGCCCGGATAATCTCCTGTTGGCCGTGATAATCGTTGCCTTTTTCAGTACTTCTATTGCTTCAAGGCGTTCATTTATATTTTTCGAAATCGACAGGAGCGGCCTCAGATAGAAAATCTGCTTTCCTTCGGTCTTTTTCTGTAACCATTGGCCCACTCGCCGGGGTATGACGCGGTCAATGAAGTTGGCTAATTTAGGAAATGGAAGCTCATAACAGCAACATTTCCGGCAATTAGCTCCTATGGGGCCATCGCAAATCGTGTCGTCCCATTTCAAAAAGCCGTTGCCACCTCCGCGGGGGCAGACAATCGCACCTATATGTATTGTTAGTACTATTGGAATATTTTGAGACGCTGCCGCCTTGATCTCAAACGTCTCGATCATATTTGAATGAATTATATCAGGCGCGATTTCGCGGAAAAAACGGGCGACAATTGCCTCCGTTTCGTCCTTTGACTTTAAAATCGCGGAAGGTATATAAAGTTTATGCCATCGATTAGCACTGTCGTATTCATATTTAACATCATCCTCGCCTTCGAAAATTGTCATAAGCTCAGCTGATGAATCTTTTCGAAGAGCGTACCATAAGTTCCGAGTGAAAATGTGTTCCTTTAAAATGGATTGACCAAATGTCGTGATAAAAAGGAGTTTCATAGATAGGCTACCACTTCTCTTCTTTTTTTACCGGGAGCAACCTTTTCAGTTTCTTTTTGTTCAAACGTCCTCCCGTTAGGTTATACAGCCAATGCTTGAACTTATAAATTTGGGAATCCTTTCGGTCCATTCCGTCCCACCATGAGTGTAAAGTCAGATGGCAGGCATAACGCATCGGTGATATTTCGCCTAGTTTTTTTACGTTTTCGACCGAGAATTCCATGCCGAGAATTTTCCATTTGTAAATCCAGGAAAAAGTTTCAGATGGATATATTATCACATTATCTTTCAGAACCTGGAACACGGGAATCTGGCGAAAGCCATATTTCTCTACAGAAACTCGATTAACGACCCTTGGCATAATGTAATTGCAATAATATCGCGGGTCATTAATGAATTCAAGTTGTTGATAATAGGAATAAATATCAGTTATCCATCGGCATCCTTTTTCTGCGCCTAGTACTCCTGCCTCAATTCCTATTCCCAACAGCTCTTTCCTGCTCTTTCTTACTGATTCGTATAGTTCGGCTGGATTAAGTTCGAGGCAAGAAAATGCGTTTTCGTTTAGAAAGCAATCAAAACGGCGGTAGACAAACACATCCATATCAAGGTATATCCCCCCATATTCCTTGAGGAGCCATAATCTTATGACATCTGTGGCATATGCCCATTTTTTCGACTGGATGGCTCCTTTTACAAACTGATGATTGAGTATCTCATCAGGAAGATTGGTGAGATTCCATTCTTTGATGTCATAATCCGGCATTGTTTCATGCCAGGAATTGATGCATGACTGATAGAGTTCTGGTTTGTCGTCACCACTCAACCAGACACTATGAATTATTTTGGGAATCATTGTTTATAATATCTATTTACTTTACAAGGCTGCTGAACGTATTCTCCCATTTGTCGACTGTCCTCGACAAAGAAAATTTGTCAAGGACTCCCGTCATATCTCTCAGAGCGTTTGCGTATGTCTCAGGAGATTGCGCCAAAGAAAGGATTTTGCGAGAATATTCTTCAGTGTCAAAAGGCGTAACTAACCGAGTCTCGTCGTTAATGATATCTCTTACTGCCAAAAAGCTATCGAAAGCCATCGGAACAACGCCATGCGACATCGCTTCCGTCAGTACCATTCCCCATCCTTCACTTTGCGAAGTGAGTATCAAAATCTTAGCTCTGTCATAATACGGCTCCGGGTCAGCATAGCCCGTAAAGGTTATGCGTTCAAGCCCTCTGGCTTTTCCCTTTATGTAGTTCAAATCTTTTCCATCGCCAACCATTATCAGTTGCCAATCGGGCAATGTCTTGCTGATTCTTTTCCAGATTTTAAGGCATAAATCAGGACGCTTATACTCGAGATCGAATCTTCCTACCCAGAGTATTATCTTTTCTCTTTCCGGTTTGGAACTTGGTTGATTAGGAATAACGATAGGATTATTGATAGTTACGACTTTCGAAGCGTCATAGTTGTCTCCTGCCAATTCGGCTAATTCACTTCTTACGCGATTCGACAGTAAACATATCTTATCGGTATTTACAAAAAGCCAGCGATAATGCCCCTTCAGCCGGTTCTTGTAATCCCGCTTTAGTTTCTGAAACAAGACCAGGCGCCCAATCCGTTTTACATGCTCCTTGAAGGTGTCATTCTTCAATGTGGCTAATTTGCTCCAGTAATTATTCAGGTTCATTGAGGGAGACAAATGTAATACCGAAATAACCTTGGCTTTCGTTGAGCTGACATTGTTATAAAGAATCGAATCGCCGTGGGCGCCACACTGATTAATTACTATATCTATGTCAGATTCGTTTAAAAAATCCCTGTAAAAGCTGTGATTTATAGAAGATTTATAGTCGTCTGAGGGAAAGAAAACGGTTCTGAATGGCAATTCAGGCATCACGGCAGGCCTTATATGATTAGCATAAGTGATATTATGCCCTCTCCTCGCAAATTCATTGGCGAGAAGGTCTGTAACCCGTTCAACACCTCCGATAATGGGATTAAATACGGTAGGATATGTAAATAATATGTTCATTATCGGTTAAGCCGCTTTAATAACATATTGGGTATAGGTCCCAAACTTGCGCTTTTAAGAATGATAAAATTTAGAAATTTCTGCCTTATGCTCTTTGTGGGCGTAAACGTAGCGCGGTAAGCTCCTAAGAGCGTGGCTGACAATTTCCCGCCGGATAAAATTCTAGAAACTACCGCACCCTTCACGCTCCACGACTGGCTCTTAAGAATACCGGCAGGAATCTTAGAATTATAAATTATGTTTAATGAGTTGAAAATCTGTTCGGTGCAGTCTGTGGCATTGGTGCCGTATTCCTTATCCCCGGATGGAACATAGTAAATGTAATTCGACTTATCGGTTGAAGCCCAATTTTTGAGATGAACAGCATAATTCAGCATGAACACATCGTCTTCGCGAAATTTAATAGTGGGATCGAATCTAATGTGCTGTTGTTTAATAATCTCCTGCTTGAACATTTTGCCAACCATATAGCCTAAAAAGCTGTACCGCATCAGTCGGCTAACCAGCGTTCGATTGTCGCATCCACTACTTATGCCAATTGATTTTACTAACGTTCCTTGTCCGATGAAGTCAATCCCCTGCACGGCCAAGTCCTTCCCCGAAATTATAGATAAGAAAGTTTCTATCCATTCGGGTTTAACCTCATCGTCAGCATCGGCAAAAGCAATGTATTCGCCACATGCGATATCAAGGGCCGCATTGCGAGCGGTTGAGACCCCTCCGTTGGGCTTATGGATTGCGACTATGCGTGAGTCTTGGTTGGCGTAGCAGTCGATAATCTCACCCGTGCGGTCTTTAGAACCGTCGTTGACGAGAACTAACTCAAAATCTTTGTGGGTTTGGCGGAGTATTGAATCCACACAACGCTCAATAGTTGTTTCGGCGTTGTAGCAAGGGACGATAATCGAGACTTCAGGCATATGCTTGAACGAGTTCAGAAATAGTAACAGTCTTAGCTCCCCTATTTCGTTGCATTTTTATAACAATCGACCCAAGTTTCAGTTATTGACATGATGAATCCTAGGGGACTAACTAACGATTGATGAGACGCAGTAGGAAATATGGAATGGGACCTAAGCTCGCACTATGTAGAATGATGAAATTTAAGATTTTTTGTCTGAGCGTTTTTCCTGGAGCGAATGTGATGCGATAGGCTTCTAAAAGCTGTGAGGGCAATTTTTTACCCTCAAGGATCGTGTTGACAACAGCGCCTTTTACGCTCCATGCTTGGTAGTCAAGAATTATTCGTGGGATGTTGTTATGATAGATTTCGTTAAGCCAGTAAAATACTTTTTCGGTACAATCGGTAATTCTTGAGCCATATATCTTGTCGTCAGGTGGATAATAGTATATGTAGTTGGATTGATCTGTAGATGCCCAGCTTTTAACATATACAGCATAATTAAGCACAAAGATATCATCCTCACGAAACCTTATTGCGGGGTCAAACCTGATATGATGTTGTTCTATAATATCTCGTTTGAACATCTTACAAAATAGATATCCTAACCCCCAATTCTGAATCAATAAACTAACAAGGGTGTGGTTATCATATCCTTCTTTGGTCCCGATTGATTTTACAAAATTAATCTCACCGGAAAAATCAATGCCTTGAATAGCAATGTCCCTCTCTTCGATAACCGATAAGAATGTCTCTAACCATTGAGGTTTAATCTCATCGTCGGCGTCAGCAAAGACGATGTATTGACCATGCGCAATATCAAGAGCCGCATTCCTGGCCGTAGAGACTCCGCCATTAGACTTATGGATTGTAACGATACGGGTGTCTCGGGCGGCATAGTTGTCGATGATTTCTCCAGTTCGGTCTCGGGATCCATCGTTCACGAGAATCAACTCAAAATCCTTATAGGTTTGACTTATAAGTGAATCCACGCAACGCCTAATAGTCGCATCGGCGTTGTAACATGGAACGATTATTGAGATTTTTATCATGTTTAAAGGTGAAATTGGATTATATATAAAGGTTTAATGCTCAAAATTCGGGATTGTTATGAATGTTGTTTAGTCAAGAATAAGGTTGCGTAGTTTAATTGATTTAATTTTAATTGTGCTTTAAAGAGATTTACCATATAAAGAGGTGATAAACTTAATAAGTTTGAGAATGGCTCTTTTTAGCCCCTGATATGGGTGCAGCAATTTTGCAATCTCATAAGTCTCCTTATCAAGGACTCCATAATTACTGAGAATTCGAGGCGGAATCAATCGTGTCATTATATCTCCTCGCTCGCGACCATATAATCCTCCTTTTATGCTGCTGATTCCATTTGTGTCATAGTAAACTATTATATTGTTAATTACAGAAAAGGTGCAATTATTAATGATAATTGTTTCTATAAAAAATTTCCAATCCGAACAAACTTTGTATGTTTCGTCATATGGTCTTTTCCGGCATAAATCAGTCCTTATAAAAGAACTTTGATGATTTAAGCCGCCTAAATGCATGTCAATTAGAGAAATATCATTATCGATGTTTCTGATTATGTGTATCCGGTCACTCATTATATAGGCGGATTTACCTAATATAATATCGGAATTATCATCGAGCTTCAAGAATGAATCAACGACGGTTTCATCATAAAGCCAGTCGCCGGAGTTCAGGAATTGGCAGTATTCGCCGTGGGCTACCGCTACCCCTTTGTTCATCGCGTTATATATGCCTTTGTCAGGCTCTGAAACCCAATAATCGATATAATCGGCGTATTCTTTAATTACATCGACACTGCCGTCGGTCGAGCCTCCGTCGATAACGATATATTCGAAGTTGCGGGTTGTCTGCGCCACCACGCTTTCGATGGTTTTGCGCAGGCCGTCGCGGTTGTTGTAATTGATGGTAATGATAGAGAGTTTCATAATTTGATGCCTATTTTTTGCAGGGGGAGGCGGTGCAATAGGGCGGAACCACCCGCGCAGAACCGGGTTATGGCGAAAATGTATATGGAGGAGAATGAAAGCGTTACAATGGTGGCATATACAATCCACCAACCGAATGACGCGGCAGGATTAATCGGCAGTAACGAGCATAAGAAGTATGTCGTAATCGCGGCAACCGCGAAAGCGAGATAGTAGCGTATGGTTTTCATCCAATATTTCGCGTAGCTCTCCATAAACCCGTCGCGGAACAGATAAAGCGGTTTCCAGAATACTATAATGGGAACCATGCTCGCTGTTTTGCCAAGCAGTATGCCTGGTATCCCCCAAAAATATCCGCCAATAAGTGTTACGGTGACGTTTATGATGCCTTCAGTCCAAGCCGCCCAGATATCGCCATAGTGGCCGTATGCGAAATTGAAGTTGTCAACAGTGCCTCGCGAAATGCTGATGAACAGGTTTACCACCAGCAGTATGAGTACGGTCTGGCTGAGGATGTATTCTGCCCCTAACCACAAGGTTATGAACGGGGCGATAAGCATATAGATGCAGAAACAAGTCACACCGGCGATGCAGTATCGCAATGCCATGAGTTCCCAAAATACTCCCATCATTTTCGGCTTGTTGTTCTCGGCCACGAGGTTGCCGACGCTGGCTCCTACGCTGTCGAGAACGGTGCTGAAAAATGCGGTCAGTCGTCCTATTATCAGGACATAGTTGCCATAGTAGGCTACCATTTTCAGCGACACGAAGGCGAAGATGAAAAGCTGGTCGCTCTGCTGCAGCATGAAGTCCTTGATTTTGTGGACGAAAACCTGTTTGGTGGATTTAAGAATGTTGGGATAATTATTGCTTTGCCGCTTGCCGATTTTGACGCTGCATTTCAGCCAAGGGTAAACTTTGTCGATTTTCCAGTTAAGGATTACTGTGTAGAGGATTCCGAAGGCGATTTCTATGGCAATCCAGGCGTAATAGTTGGCATAATAGTACGCTACCAGGAGCTGGATCAGGGTTTTTACGATGTTGGCTGTCTGGAAATACGCCGCGACTACATAATTTTTCTGGTCGGCGGATAGAAGCGCCTGTCGGTAGTTGATGAAATATCCGATAAGCGAGGAGCCGAGGAACGAATAGAACGCGAAATAAATTACGCCAAAGGGGAAGTCGGAGTGCTTGAAAATGAGGGGAATGAAGGCGCTAAGCACTATACCGGCTCCAAGCACTACCAGTCCGATGTTTCGGTAATAGTAGCCGAACAGCGACACTAAGTCGATTATCTGCTGTCGGTTGCCTTGCTGAATGGGCTTGTAGAGATTGAACGCTATCGCTGCACCGACGCCTAATTCCGCAAGATTCAGATACCCTAACAGGTTCTGCAGCGTCCCCGTCAGGCCGACGAAGTCGGCCCCCAGGCAGTCCAGGAAGATTTTCCTGGAGAAGAAGCTGAGGCAGAGTGTCAGGAAGTAGAAAATGAGGTTGA
The DNA here is from genome assembly GCA_910585755.1 of uncultured Muribaculaceae bacterium. Classification (GTDB taxonomy): domain Bacteria; phylum Bacteroidota; class Bacteroidia; order Bacteroidales; family Muribaculaceae; genus UBA7173. The sequence continues at coordinate 83,590 of CAJUFH010000004.1, forward strand.
TGCGCGCGTTAAGCAGCGTCTTCTTCACTCTCGACTCCCTTTGGATTGTTTCAGTCGCCTGAGTCATTTGTCTAAAACCGGGACTTTGGTCGGCCTCTGAGGCAACTTGCTGCCAAATAAAGCAAAAGCCAGGTATTGATTCCGTTTAAATCCCTTGATTATCATAACGGATAAAGCCAGGACTATCAGGGATATTATCGGGGCAATCACAAAATTGCATACTATGAAATTCAGACTGTCAAGATTCAGATGTCTTGCGAGAAAGTATTCTACAATGTATGTCTGAAGAATATAAACTCCCAATGTCTCTGAACCGAGCAAGGTTATCATTCTACCCTTTTGAGAGTCTTTAAACCTGTCAAAGATTCCTTTAAACAGAAGTATTATGAACAGGCTTCCCGAAATGCCTAATGCCAGCCTGAATAGTCGTAAGAGTATGATTGTTGGCGATTGCCATAACGACAGCTCGAATGCTTCTGTCATCTGCCGGTATAAGCTGCTGTCGAGGAAGAAGTTGCCCAAAACCGCAATTAAGCCTGTTATGATTATTAACGCCTTATTTGAAGTAGCCTGGATGACTTTGCAGTCATTGAATTGGAGCCATACCCCGGTGATAAAGCAAGGAATCATAAACGCGAGCTGCAGGTGGTTGTCGCCATATATAAACTGGCTGGCGCAAATACTTACCCCCCCGATAAATAACTGTAATTGTGGAGCTTACAAATTGGGTGGCAGATGACTGAGCATAAGAATGCGCTTTTGAGAAACCAAAAGTTATAAATCCATCCGTTTACGATGCTGTTAATTGAAGGCAGCCCCATTTTAAAAGTCTGCAAAAAACAGAAGATTACGGTCCAGGTAATGGCTGGCAATAATAATTGCCTGAATTTATGGACGATGCTTTTGGCAAATCCTTTGCGGAATGTCTTCGCGTAGAAATACCCGGTAATCATCATAAACAGCGGCATATGGAAAGAGTATATATGGCGATATACCGGTTCGTCCTGGTAGTCGGAGGAGAGCAGATGTTGTATCACATGACCCCAAAGCACTAAAAATATGGCGAATAATTTTAGCGCGTCAAACAGGATAATGCGTTGTGGCTTCTGAGTATCCGACATCGGTTTGAGATAGAAGGTTATTTCTTCCCCTTTTCCTTCCCCTCTCCGTAGTTATACCCGTACCCATAGCCATACCCGTAACCGTAGCGATACGTGTGGGAGTAGCCGTAGCGGCCCTGGTCGTTGCGGGTGCCGTTGAGGATGAAGGCCATGTTGTTGTATTTCTTCTCCTCGTAGAGGCGGTCGAGCTCGGGGAGCATCGAGCGGTCGAGCAGCCCGGCGCGTATGATGAAGAACGTCCGGTCGGCGCACTTGTCGATGATCTGCGCGTCGGCCACAACCTCGATCGGCGGGCAGTCTATAATCGTGTAGTCGTACCTCTCTTTCAGCTCGCGGATCATCTCGGCGAACCGAGGCGACTCGAGCAGCTCGGTCGGGTTGGGGGGAATGGCCCCGACCGGAAGAATGTCGAGCCCGCGACATTCAGGATCGCTGACTATCAGCGAGCTGATGTCGGAAACCGCTCCGCTGAGGTATGCCGAAAGCCCCTTCTCAGGCGATCCGACGTAGGAGGATGTCGAGCCGTGGCGCATGTCGCCGTCGACCACCAGCACCTTCTTCCCCTTCAGCGCGATCGCGACTCCGAGGTTGACCGAGACGAACGATTTGCCCGACCCGGGGTTGAACGAGGTCATCGCTATCGTCTTGTGCCCGTCGTTGGCCGTGTTGCACATGAACTCGACGTTCGTGCGAAGCACGCGGAACGCCTCGTTTATGATATTGCGTTTCCCCTCCTTGACTATCACCGTGTTCGCGTTCCCGCCGGTCGTCACCCCCTTTTTCCTGTCAGCGGAAGACAGGTAGTTGGGAATCTCCCCGAGGAAGGGCACTGCGAGGTCCTCCACGTCCTTGCGGCCGCGCAGCTTCGTGTTGTTGGCCTCTTTGAGGAAGATGACGGCGAACGGTATCGCGAGACCGACCAGGAAGCTGATCAGCAGGATGTTGGTTTTGTCGGGGGAGGTGGGGCCGAAGCTTGCCGGCTTGTTGACGATGCGCGTGTTATAAGCAGTGAACGCCTGCGAAAGCTCGTTCTCCTCGCGCTTCTGCAGCAGGAACAGGTAGAGCGACTCCTTGACCTTCTGCTGGCGCTCGACCGACAGCAGGTATTTCGCCTGCGACGGGTTGGAGGCGATTTTCGAGGTCGTCGACGCCTGGGTGCTCTGCAGGTTTTTGATCTGCGTGTTAAGGGCGATGATCGAGTTGTCGACCGACGCGATAATCGCCTGCTGGATCTGGTCGAGCTGTCCTTCGAGCTGCATTACCAGCGGGTTCTTGTCCGACGATTTGTCAAGCAGCGCGTTACGCTGGAGCACCAGGGCGTTGTATTCCGCGATTTGCGACTGGATGTTGCTGTTGTTAACCCCCGAATTCGTCGGCAGCAGCTTGTCGCGCTGGGTGTTGGCCCCGATATACGACTTGATGTAGCGCGTCAGTTGGAGCTGGTTGTTGAGGTCCATGATAGCCTGCGCGATCTGCTGGTTCTGCGACATATACATCGACGATGCCGCCTGCACATCAGGAATCAGGTGCTCGCTCTTGTACGATGAAATGTCGGAATCAACGTGCCCCAGCTCCGATTCGATTACCCCCAGGCGTTCGTTGATGAAGTTGGAGGTCGAAACCGCGATCTGGTTTTTGTCGCGTATCCAGTATTCGTTGTAGACCCCGATAAGGGTGTTGATGAGGTCTTGCGCGCGCTGGGTCGACTGGTCTGTGATCGAGATGTTTATAACCGTCCCCTTGTCGTTGCTCATCGCGATTGTCAGGCGGCTGTCATACCCCCCGGCCGTCGCGTTCACCGGCGTTTTGACAACCTTCAGCCGCACATCGCTGTCATTTTGGAAGTCAGCCGTCGGAGCGACCACCATCGGGCCCGCCCCGGTCGGAATCGTGTCGTTGAGTTTCCCGGTGTAGGTCTCCTTGTAGTCGGCCCCTTCGGCTTTCAGGTCCTCGATGCTGACCGCGCCGTCCCGGCCTACCTCGACCGTGAACGAGGCGCTCCCGTTTTCAGGGAAGTCAGGCATGTCAACCGTGACGGGAAGCGTAGTCCCGTAGGCCACCGTGTCGTGGAAGCGCCCCGGCAGGTAGTAGTTCATATCGAGATTCAGCCGCCGCACGACCTCTTCCATCAGGTCGGCCGACTTCATCGTCGTGATTTCGTTCTGTATGTTGGTCGTGTTCTGGAAAAGGCCGAAATCGCTGAAATCCTCCCCCATAGACTTGCCTGATGATTCGTCCTTGATCAGCAGCGACGCGGTCGTGGTGTACACGTTCGGCGTGCGAAGTAGGTAGATTACTCCGGCTTCGACGCACACGAACACCGACAGAAGCACCCACGGCCAGTAGTGCAGCGTGCGGTAAAGAATATCGGTCAGGGGCACAGACCCGCTGTTGTTCGTGCTTTTCTTCTTTGTCTGTATTGTAGTGAGTTCAGCCATTGCTTAATTCGTTAAAGTTATTACGAGAGTGACGATTGTGATAGCGAACGACGCCATCGACATCCAGAACGTCGGCGTGAAGGGCGTGTTGCCGTTCGGTGTGGTCTCTCTCTTGGCCTTGTTGTTCGGTTCAACGTAAATCACATCGTCCTGCTGCAGGTAGTAGACCGGCGACGATGCCAGCTCCTGCGCGTTCAGCAGGTTCACGCGGTAAGCCTCCTGCTTCCCTCCGCCGAGGTTGCGGAGCACGAGGATGTTCTCTCGCATACCGTTGATTGTCAGGTCGCCCGCCATAGCGATAGCGTCGATGATCGTCATATGGTCGCGGTTGAACTCATACCTCCCGGGCGACGATACCTCGCCGATAATCGAGATACCCGTGTTGGCGAACTCTACCGTGACGATCGGGTCCTTCACCAGGTCGCGGCTGACGAGCTGCTCCGTGATATAGTCTGCGATTTGTTCGCGCGTCATCCCCGCGATATGCAGCTTCCCTATTACCGGGAAATTGATGTCACCCATCGAGTCAATCGTATATAAGGAGGTCTGGCCGCTTCCGCTGCCGGCACCCCCTCCGGCCGTGTTGGTCGACGTCAGGCGGTTCTGAACCTGGGTCAGGTTGAACAGCGCAGAGAGCGCCGGATCCTGCGTGTTGACCATTATCGACAGCTTGTCCTCCGGCTTAACCTTGATTTCGAGAATCTGTCGGGCCTGGAACGTCGATCCCGTATTCAGTTCCGGGAAATAGGCTATGTCCTTCGGCGTCGAGCACGAGCCCAGCAGCAGTGCCGCCGCGGCTAATATTGATGTGATGAATTTCGCGCGCATTTTCAAGTGTTTGCTTAATATTGGCTGGAATGTATCTTGTTTAATTGTATCTGTTCTGCCCGGATGGGGGTGCTATCTTGCCGGTTCGAGGTCGACGGCGTTGATCGTCACCTGGGCGCAACCTAAAATATCGACCCTTATAATCAGCTCGCTCTTGCCGTCGGTCGTCTTGACCACCTCTCCCTCCAGGCCCCGCAGGTTGCCCCGGACCACGACTACTCTGTCGTGCGGACGGTAAGGAGTGTCAACGAAGTTTACCGGAACGTCAGACTGCCCCAGCATGAACCGCAGAGTGTCGATCTGCTCCTGCGGAATCACCGCGAGAGGCTTCGTCATCCCCTCCTTGGCAGCCCCCGCCTTGTTCGTCATAAAGCGGCTGATGAACGGAAGCGCGACAATCTCCTTCCGCTCCGGCTCCGTGCATTTCACGAACACCATCGACGGAAGCAGTACCTTGTCAACCTTCGCCTTGCGCCCGTTCTTCCATACGCGGATAACCTTTTGGGTCGCGACATACGTCTCATGCCCTGATTTGGTCAGCCGTTCCTGGACCGACTTCTCCGTGTTGTTCTTGACAATAGCGACGAACCATTTGCTGCTTTCCACGCCTACGGCGTCGCCAACGCACGGTTGCGCTGCCGTAACGCTCTCGGTATCAATGGAAACGCTCATAGATAATGATTGCGTGTGCTTGCCCTGATATTCCCTCTCTTCCGAGGAGAGAATTAATTTGGGCGCAAAGTTACTAAAAATGTTCCTTTTGTACAATAAAGAGTTTATTGCAACCCTCGCTTGATGCCTAAATGGCTACAAACGGAGACTCTCAACCCTTCCCGAAAAATCAACAGTCCGCCTCTTTTTGTCCTGATGTTTCCCATTACCCGCGTTCCCCTCCTTCCAATCCTCACATCCTCAGCCATTCACCCTCCATCATTCTCTCCTCGGAAGAGACAATGACTAATATCCCCCGTGAATGATAGTTCCCATACCGGATATACAAGAAAATCCCGCCGGCAAAAACGTCGGCGGGATACTATTTTTGCGGATAGAGAGGGAAAGGTTTTATCGGGTAAGTGAACAATCATAAAGGTTCATGTGTTTGTATTTGTGCGTTTTA
>CAJUFH010000005.1 GCA_910585755.1 uncultured Muribaculaceae bacterium
ATTTCGTGCTCCCCTACACAATGCAGAACTACCTCAGCGACCAGATCAAGGTGCCCCGTTTCTCAACGGACGCTCCCGAGTTCGACGCAGCTGAAAAAGGTGTGCGCGACCGCATCGCCAAGCTCATGGCCATCAAGGGTACTAAGTCGCCCGATCAGCTTCACAAGAAGCTCGGCCACGTGATGTGGAACCTCGTGGGCATGGGCCGTACTTTGCAGAGCCTCGTGAAGGCCGTGGACGAGATCGAGAAGGTGCGCAAGGAGTTCTACTCCGATCTTCGCATCGTGGGCAAGGCCGACGATCTCAACACCGAGCTTGAGAAGGCGCTTCGCCTCGAGGACTTCCTCGTCATTTCCAAGATGATGGCTATCGACGCCCTCCACCGCAACGAATCCTGCGGCGCCCACTTCCGCGAGGAGTACCAGACCCCCGACGGCGAGGCCGCCCGCAACGACAAGGACTACATGTATGTCGGCTGCTGGAAGTACACCGGCGAAAACGAGAAGCCCATCCTCCTCAAGGAGCCCCTCAACTACGAGTCCATCAAGGTGCAGACACGCAACTACAAGTCTTAAAACCCACTCTAACGCAACATACTGAATTATGGAAACAACAATTAATGTCAATCTGAAGGTTTGGCGTCAGCGTGGGCCCAAAGAGCCCGGGCAGTTCGTCAAGTACCGCGTCGAGAACGTTTCGACCGGCAGCTCGTTCCTCGAAATGCTCGACATGCTCAACCAGCAGCTCGTCGACAAGGGCGAAGAGCCCGTTGTCTTTGACAACGACTGCCGCGAGGGCATCTGCGGAATGTGTTCCCTGTACATCAACGGGCATCCCCATGGCCCCGTGCAGGGCATCACTACCTGCCAGCTCCACATGCGCAAGTTCAACAACGAGGACGAGATCACGATCGAACCGTGGCGTTCGGCCGCCTTCCCCGTGATCCGCGACCTGATGGTCAACCGCAACGCCTTCGACCAGATTCAGCAGGCCGGCGGCTACGTCAGCTTCAACTGCGGCGGTGCCCAGGACGCTAACGCCATACCCATCTCCAAGGAGATTGCCGACGAGGCTATGGATTCCGCTACCTGCATCGGCTGCGGAGCGTGTGTCGCCGCCTGCAAGAACGGCTCGGCCATGCTCTTCGTATCGGCCAAGGTAAGCCAGTTCGCCCTCCTGCCACAGGGCCAGGTAGAGCGCGCCCGCCGCGCCCGCGCCATGGTGGCGAAGATGGACGAGCTGGGCTTCGGCAACTGCACCAACACCGGAGCGTGCGAGGCAGAGTGCCCCAAGAACATCTCCATCAGCAACATCGCCCGCCTCAACCGCGAGTTCATCAAGGCCAAATGCGCCGACTGATCTCTCCCGGTTAAGACAACGACCCATCAGACAACCCCGCCGAGACCTCCGTCCACCGATGAGGCCCCGGCGGGGTTCCCTTTGTCCGGGGCAAATCGGCGGGTATGTTTGGAAATTTGCGGGGAATCGGCTAAATTTGTAATCGGAATAAAATATACCTGACATGAGGACAAAATACAACCGCGTGCTCCTGAAACTCAGCGGCGAGTCGCTGATGGGGGCGCAACACTACGGCATTGACCCCGTACGGCTGGGAGAATACGCCCGGCAGATTGCCGACATCGCCGCCGCCGGGGTCCAGGTAGCCATCGTAATCGGCGGAGGAAACATCTTCCGCGGAATGCAGGGAGCGGCCAAGGGCTTCGACCGCGTCAAGGGTGACCAGATGGGGATGCTCGCCACGACCATCAACTCCCTGGCCCTCAGCTCCGCCCTCGAGGCGATAGGGCAGCCCGCCAAGGTGTTCACAGCCATCAACATGCACCCCGTCGGGGAGCATTACAGCAAATGGCGCGCGATCGAGGCCATGAAAGGTGGCGCTGTAGCCATCCTTGCCGGAGGGACGGGCAACCCGTTCTTCACCACCGACACCGGGGCGGCGCTCCGCGGTGTAGAGGTCGAGGCCGACGTGATGCTCAAGGGTACCCGCGTCGACGGAGTCTATACCGCCGACCCGGAGAAGGACCCGACGGCCACCAAGTTCACCGAGATAACCTACGACGAGGTCTACACCCGCGGCCTGAAGGTCATGGACCTCACGGCAACCGCCCTCTGCAAGGAGAACCACCTGCCGATCATAGTCTTCGACATGGATACCCCCGGCAACCTCGCAAAGGTAATGGCCGGAGACCCAATCGGGACCCTCGTTTACTAATCTACCTGATAATCAAACATAACTCTATACAGCCAAATCTGTTATGACAGACCCCAAGACTTACCTCGACCCGGCGGAAGAGAAAATGGAACTCGCCGTGGCATACCTGGAGGAGACCCTCAGCCACATCCGCGCCGGAAAGGCCAACCCCAAGCTGCTCGACAGCGTCCGCGTCAACTACTACGGCTCCATGGCGCCGATTTCCAACGTCGCCAACATCTCCGTGCCCGACGCCCGCACAATCGCCATAACCCCCTGGGAGAAATCCATGTTCAAGGAGATTGAGAAGGCGATTATCAACTCCGACCTCGGAATCACCCCGGAGAACAACGGCGAGGTAATCCGCATCTGCATACCTCCGCTGACCGAGGACCGCCGCAAACAGCTCGTCAAGCAGTCGAAAGCCGAGGCCGAGAACGCAAAGGTATCGGTGCGCAACGCCCGCCGCGACGCGATCGAAGGACTTAAGAAGGCAATCAAGCAGGGGATGCCCGAAGATGTCGAGAAGGACGCCGAGGCCAACGCCCAGAAGCTCCACGACCGCTTCCTCAAGCAGATTGACGAGCTCTTCGCCGCCAAGGAGAAGGAAATCCTGACCGTATAACCCCCCTCCGCCGAGCTTCGGCAGGAAAGCTCCTTTGCAAGCTTGGGAAGCTCGCCCCCGCAAGCCTGGGAAGCTCGCCTTACGGCTCGCCACTGTGGCGAGCCGTAAGGCGAGCGCCAAGAGGCGGGGACCAGGAGGCGGGCGGCCTTTTGTCGCAAATTTACTTAAACCACCCCCGGAGCGGGGGCGCTGTCGCGGCGCTCCCCCTCATTGTTCGCAGCCTGATATGCAACGCGTGTTATTTCATTCGACTATTTTCGGCCCGATTCATTCGCGCCGGCTGGGAACCTCGCTCGGAGTGAACCTTACCCCGAACGACGGCAAGATATGCTCCTTCGACTGCCTCTACTGCGAGGCGGGCTTCAACGCCCAGGGTCCCGGAACGACCGGGATGGCCCCCCGCGCCGAGGTTGCCCGGCTTCTGGAGGAGAAGCTCTCGGCGATGAGGACCGAAGGTGCCGTGCTTGATGTCATAACCTTCTCCGGCAACGGGGAGCCGACGCTACATCCCGAGTTCCCCGGAATAGTCGACGACACGCTGCGCCTCCGCGACCGCTATTTCCCCGTGGCGAAGGTCAGCGTCCTGACCAACTCGACCCGCCTGGCGTCCCCGGAGGTCTGCGCCGCTCTCGAACGGATTGATAACAACATACTGAAGCTCGATTCCGCCGTCGAGCGTACCATGCGCCTCATTGACCGCCCCAACGACCCGGGATTCAGCGCCGAAGCCGTCATAGAGCGCCTTTCGCGGTTCGCCGGAACGGGAATAATACAGACTATGATGCTCCGGGGCGAATGGGAGGGGGAGCGTATCAACAACACTACCGACGCGGAGGTCGAGGCGCTGGCCGAAGCCTACCGCCGCATCCGCCCCCGCGAGGTAATGCTCTATTCAATCGACAGGCAGACCCCGGCCCGCACCCTGGAGAAAATCCCTGCCGAAGAGCTCCGCGCCATCGGCTCCCGCCTGTCCGCCTCCACCGGCATCCCCGTCCAGGTCAACTGACCCCGGCGCTTCCGATTTCCATACCCCGCCATTTAACGACTTATGCCGGAAACAAGCACACACCCAACCGCGGCCGCTTCGGCTACGAAAGAGAAAATCCTTTGGCTGTCAATCGTCCAGGGCTGGGCTATTCTCCTCGTGGTGGTCGGCCATGTCAACTGTTACACATACGCCGCTGAGGGGGAGATGTACGGCCTGTGCACGTGGGTCACCCGCCTGTGCTACGCATTCCATATGCCTCTGTTCATGTTTGTTTCGGGAGGCTTGCTCTATTATTCCCGACTTGCGAAAGGCTGGTCGGCCAAGGCGGTTTATGCCGACAAGTTCAAGCGTCTCGTGCTGCCGTATTTGTTCTTCATCCTTCTGGCGATGGTTCTTAAGGGGGTGCTCGGCGGGTACACCAAGCGCGGCGCTGTCGACATCAGCCTCCCGACCTATCTTTCAGCCCTGTTCAATCCGTCGGAAGGCCCGCTTGTAGAAATGTGGTTCGTCGCGACCCTGCTGTGGTTCATGGCGATGTATCCGCTCTTCCGCTGGTCGATGAGGAACCAGTATCTTGAAACGGGGCTCCTCGCAGTGACGCTTCTCCCGTTTGTGGCCGGGATGCCGTGGGATACGAACGGATGGTTCAATCTCGGAGGCGTTCCCCGCTACGCGTTTTACTTTTTCGGAGGAATGCTGTTCTTCAAGTACCGGCTGTACCGTTACGCCCGGGGGCGCATCTGGGTCGCCGCGGCGTTGACCGGGGTTTTCCTCGCCTGTGTGTTCGGGCTGCGCGACGGCTCGGCTGTTACGGCGACAGTGGGCATACTTATGTCTGTAGCGTGGGGCGTCATCGCCGAGGGCCGGTTTCCCCGGCTCTTCTCCTCGTTCCGCGACTATTCGTTCCAGATATTTCTTATAGGAATTTTTCCACAGATGTTCCTGGAGCTATTCATTTGGCGCCGGTTCCCATACGAGGGCTTGCAGATTCCGTTCTATGTCATAAGCTGCTGCTCGGCGTTGCTGACGGCGGTAGTTGTCAGCAAGTGCGTCAAGCGGATTCCCTCGCGTCTTGTGAGGCGTTTCTTTGGTCTGAAATAGGTTGGGAAAAAGCCGGAGTCACACCGGGGGCGCCGGCTGTCAGTCCCGTCTGAACGGAGTAGGGGACTCGGCGCAGTTCACGCCACGCCTCGTCTTGTCCTGCAGGATTACCATCGCGAACGCTGTCGCTACCACCATCTGCCCCTGAACCTGCACCATGCCGCAGAACCCGGCTATCCCAAGCCATATGAACATCACCATCAGAGTCCAGAAATATTTGGAATCGGGCAGTTTACGAATTATCAGGATAAGCCCGACGAGGAACAGAATGTGCCATATAAGGCCGAGATAGCCGATATTCAGGAACACCTGTACCGGGATAACCTCTACCGCTGCGACCGATTCCTCGTTTTTCGATATGTCGGAATACAGTTCGTTGGTAATCATAAAGGCTTGGTTGTCGGTCTTGGAAGGGTGGAGGAAGCCGAAGCCCGTCCATTCCAGCCCCATATCGTAGAGGCGTTCTACCTTGGGGATGACCTGCGCCATGCGCCCGGTACCGAACTCAGCTATGTCCTCGGCGTCCTGAGCTCCGTCAAGCAGGACGAACTGGTTGACGGTCGAGGCTATACGCAGACGCGATCCCTCGTTGGTAGCAAGCTGGGTGACATCCGAAATTGAAAGGTCTATGGCGTAGACCGCTGCGAACAGCCCGGCTCCCAGCACGATGTACTTGCTCGTCTTAGAGAACCCTTTCTGGCAGATAATGAATCCCAGGAGTACGGCGGAAATCAGGGAGAATGTCTTGGTGATTCCCAAGGCTACCAGGAACAGGATTATCTCCCACCATCTAAGCCTGTAGCTCCGTACGAGGGGATATATCAGCATCAGGCACAGGTAGAATCCAGGGGGATAGACTCGCGCCACCCCGTTGAACGGAATTATGTACAGTTCCCAGAAAGGATGCGCTCCGATGAATGGCTGCAATTCCGGCAGAAATACCGGACCGCAGAGAATTATGCCGTCAAGACAGTAAAACACGCAGTAAATCACGGCGTAGGGATAGAGCCGGTTGAAGAAGTCGTCCATCCTGAAACTCCTCCCCGCGAACATCCATAACGGAATGAGGAAGAACAGAAAGGACAGATACCACATCAGCATCATCAACTGGCCCGACAGCGGTTCGAGACTCTTTGAGGCGAACAAAAGGCACCCGGCGGCGTAGACAGCCCACGCAACCACCGCGCGGCGGGTGACGGCGGTTTTCTTGAGGAGGAGCAACAGCGGGACGACCGCGGCATATATTATCAGACATTCGACTGTCGTAGGCCCGTGGCGGAAGCCGTAGCCTCCCAGGGCGATGAGGAGCATGATGAGGGCCTCGTAGCGGTCTGTCTTGAAGCTGCGGACGAGCATCATCAGCACAATCAGCCACGCGGGGTAGAAGCTCAGCCCGACAGCCGTCATGGAGAGCATGAACAGAACGGGGCCTTTCCAGCCATTGGGGGCGAGGAAATAACGGCGACCCTCCCCCGCCGCAGAGGCCGGGGAGGAGTCGTTATGGATGTTTGTCGCTAAGGCGCTCATTCAGGAGTGGACAGTGGATGTTTACCGGGCGGAGTTATTTCTTCCAAAACTTCCACCAGGGGCGTTTCGCAGACTTGGAGGAGCGGGACTCCCCTTCGCCGTAGCCGTAGCGGTGGAAGGAGGTCGTGCCGTTGATTACGACGTTCATTCTCGGCAGGCGCTTCTCCTGGAATACGGTGTTGACGAACTGGATGTCCTTCTTGAGGGTGACGTTCAGGCGGGTGACGTAGATTGTCGCGTTCGCTATGCGGGCCAGCGAGAAGGTGTCGGAGACTATTCCCAGCGGCGCTGTGTCGACTATGATGTAGTCGTACTGCTGGCGCGCTTCCTGGAAGAAGCTGTCGACGCGCTTGCTAAGGAGGAGTTCCGAGGGGTTAGGGGGAACGGCGCCGGCCACCACGATGTCGAGGTCGGGCAGTTCGAGCGGATGGCGGCATACGATGTCGGCGAGTTTCACAGAGTCGCTGGCAAGGTAGTTCGTCAGGCCTGATGAGGGGTGTATGCCGAGGTATTCGGCCAGGCGGGGCTTGCGGATGTCGGCTCCTACGAGCAGTACCTTCTTGCCCAGGAGCGAGAGGGATGCCGCGGTGTTGATGGAGACGAACGATTTTCCCTCGCCTGGGCGGGAGGAGGTGACGAGCACAACCTTGTCATCACCCTGAGTGAGGATGAATTGCAGGTTGGCGCGTATGAGGCGGAACAGCTCGGCTGCCGAGGAGTTGCTGTTGGGGGTGCATACGAGCGCCTTGCCCAGCCGCGAGGTGCATACCTCGCCGAGAACGGGGGGGGAGGCCAGGGCCTCGACCTCCTCGCGTTCCTCGACCTTGGAGCGGAGCATGCGCCGCAGGTAGATGCCGACGAACGGAATCATCAGGCCGAAGAGCAGCGCCAGGGCCATCTTTCCTTTCTTTCCCATATTGACTTCGTCGCTCATCTGGTAAGCCTCGTCGATGACGATGCCCTTGGAGACGGCGTTGGCAATCATGATGGCTGTCTCCTCTCGGTGTTTGAGCATAAAGAGGTAGATTTCCTGGCTGAGCTTGCGGTCGCGCTCGATGTTGACGTATTCGCGTTCCTTTGCTGGCATCCCTCCGAGTTTCCCCTCGGCGGAGTCCATCTGGGAGCGCATCTCGTTGACGACGAGCTGGGCCGACTGCTGGCTCTTGGTGAGGGTCGAGAGGATGTTGGCCCGGAGTGCGTCGAGCTGGTCGTTCATGCGGCGCAGTGTCGAGTTCTCGCTCTTGGCGTTGGATGCGACGTCCATGCGCTCGATGATCAGCTTGTTGTACTGGGTTATCATCTCCGTCAGGCCATCGCCGCCGTTAGACTGATGGGTGGCCGACACGGGGGTATACGGTACGAGCTGGTACTCGTTGCCGGGAGTGGAGAGGAACTCGCGGGCGAGCTTGACGACTTCGAGGTTGGTCTGCGCCGTTATGAGCTCCTTGGCTACCTGTCCCTTCATCTCGAGGTTGTACTGGGCCTCGGCCTTGAAGTCGACGATTCCCTTGTTCTCCTTGAATGACTGGAGCTCGCGTTCGGTCTCGCCAAGCTGGTCGCGGAGCAGGGCTATGCGGCCGTCGAGGAATTTGAGGGTCTTCTCGCCCTGTACGTTCTTGTCGCGGATGGCGCGCTCGTTGTATTTCTCTATGATGGTGTTCAGCAGTGTTTTGCCGAACTTGGGGTAGGCTGTGTTGTACTCGATTCCGATTACGTTGGCCTTCTTGCTGGGGAGGTAGGCGTTTATGTCCTCGTCGATGTCCTCGGCGGCGCTGTGGTAGCTGCCGATGGTCTCAATGAAGGTAAAGGGGCGCTCCTCCTTGGGGAAGTCGGCGGTCTTCGCGAGGGTGAAGTCGCCGTACTCGGTCTTGAGGGTGACGGGGAGCTCCACATCCTTCTTCTTGCAGATTGTCGAGCCGTCGTCTATTACCTTGACATAGTCGGCGTTCCCCTCCTTGTTGATTTTAGCCTTTATGATGAGCGACAGGGTGGTGGTGTCGGTGAACTCGGCGGGGACTGTGACGTCGAGCGGGTATTCGTCGAACTTGTAGTTCAGCAGCCGGATGCCCTCCCTGATGAAGCGCTTGCGGTCGAGGCCCAGCTCCTTGGCTGCTTCGACGTAGATCGAGTGGGAAGAGATGAGGTAGACCTCGTTGTCGACCTCGCTGGAGCCGGAAATAAGGCTCTCGAAGTCAATCGAGGGGATACCGCCGTTGGCTGCGTCCTTGTCGATGAGCACCGAGGCGGCGATGGTGTAGACATCCTTGTGGCGCGAGCAGAGCCACAGGCCGATCAGGCCGCATACGAAAAGGGAGATGACGAACCAGTACCAGTGCTTGCGGTAGTCGCGCATTACGGCGCTGAAATCAACTATGTCGGGGTTGTTCTTTTCCATTTTTGTCTGTCGGGGCAGGGGGATGCTTTCTTAACAGGGGGATGTTTTCTTGGTTAACGGTTGACAGCCAGGGCAATAATCAGTGACGCTATGACGGAGGCAGCGCTGACGATGGTCGAGGTCACCTGCACGTTGTACGATTTGCTTTGGTCGTATTTGGCGTTGCCCTTGCGGATGTTGTTGGGGGCGACGTAGATGTAGTCGTTGGGCTGGAGGTAGTAATAGGGGGAGGTCAGCAGGTCGGCCGAGTTCAGGTCGAGGATTACGCGCTCCTGCTTGCCGTTGTTCTCGCGGATGAGGAGCACGTGGCTGCGCTCGCCGTAAGGGGTTAGGTCGTTGCAGCTCGCCAGGGCATCGAGGATGGAGAAGCGGTTGCGCGTGACTTTGACGACGCCGGGCAGCGTCACTTCGCCGAGCACGGAGACGTTGAAGTTCATCAGCGATACCATCACGTTCGGGTTCTCGACATCCTTGCTGATGCGCTCTACCAGGTATTTCTGCAGCTCTTCGGTAGTCATCCCGGCAACGTGTATTTTGCCGAGGATCGGGAAGTTAATGTCCCCCTCGGAATTCACGAGGTAGGTCTGCTGCTGTGGCGCGGTAGACATGTTGGTAGCGGCCTTTATGCCGGCGTTGGCCATCGGGAGGTTGTAGGCGATAGTCGCCTTCGGCTCCTCGGAGTTGACGGTTATGAAAAGTTCGTCGTCAGGGGCGATTCTGATGGTCGGGGTAGGGGGCAGGTCTACTATCCGTTCGACCTTGTCAATGTCTTCAAAGTATGTCAGGTGAGTTTTTGACGAGCTGCACGACGCAAGGAGCGCCATTAATGCGACGAACAGGCAGAAGTGTTTGATATTCATTT
Organism: uncultured Muribaculaceae bacterium; assembly: GCA_910585755.1. Classification (GTDB taxonomy): domain Bacteria; phylum Bacteroidota; class Bacteroidia; order Bacteroidales; family Muribaculaceae; genus UBA7173. Next base: position 9,711 of record CAJUFH010000005.1, read on the forward strand.
GTTTGTGGCTTGGGTCATGGATGATTGGCCTCGGCGGCGCTGTTTGCGCGCCAAATAGATAACGGCGATGCTGCGGAATTATTGCGCGGAGCGCCGCTTTATGCGTGCTCCGGGCCGGTACGTTGATCGTAGTTGCGCAGGGCGGCCGACAGTTGCTCCCGTACCATCGCTTTCAGTTCCGGAGGGCTGACTACGGTTATCTCGGGCCCGCGGCTGATTATTTCCGACACAAGTTCAGAGGTAAGCAGCAGCCGGTAGGTGAATACCGAGTGCTTGTCCCCGACCTCTTCGCGCTGGCTGGGGTGGAGCGGGAGCGCCCTGAGGTACTTCGCCTGCCGGGCTGTCGCCCTCAGCCTGACCTCGCGCGGCTCTCCCTTGGTGACCATAATCCCTACTGCGTCGCTGAAATAAAGTTCCGGGTCGGCGTCGGGGGGGAGGGAGAAAGTCTCCGTCCCGATTGTAAGGTTCTTCATGCGGTCGAGCGAGTAGGTCTTTACCTTACCGTCAGCCGTGTTGCGCCCGGTGACGTACCATAGCTGGCGGTATATCCTTATGAAATACGGCTCGATTTCGACTCCGTGGGAAGGGTTGACGCGGGTGTAGGGGTGGTAGTCGAACGTTACTGGGTGGTTCTCGCGTATCGCCTCCATAATCGGGGAGAGGAACTCCCGGGCCGATGGGACGTTCTCCAGCATCACGCGGTTGGAGATGTCCCTGGCACCGCTGACGACGGAGCTTGTCGACGAGCTGTTGAGCAGCCACTCCGTCATCCGGGAGTGGCGCGGGTCGGCCCCCTCGCCGTCTCCGTCAATGTAGTACTCGTAGGTATGCTCGTCGCATTTGATTGTCAGCGAGAAGAGTTCCTCGATCGCCTGGCGGTAGTTGTAAAAGGTGCGGCGGGGGATTTCGGTCTCGCCGTTGCTAAGATGCGACCGGGCCCACCGCTCGTCGATTTCCTTCTTCGAGAGGCGACCGTAGCGGGTCAGGGTGTCGACAATCCAGACGTAGCGTGTCAGCAGTTCGCGTGCCATCGGCTTATTTCTTCTTCCCCCTGCCGCTGAAATAGTCGTTGCGCATCTTGATGCCGAACACGGTCGCGGAGCAGGCGGTCGTTATGAGGTTGGTGGCGATCAGGGGCCAGTTGACGGGGTCGCTCAGGAAGCCCTGGATTACGAAAAATACCGAGCCGAGCCCCATCAGGAGGAATGTCGGCAGCGCGATGGAGTCGGTCTCCCGCGTGCGTATCGTATGGATTGCCTGGGGAAGGTAGCCGAACACCATGCAGATTGCCGCGGCGTAGCCTATTATGTTGAAAAGCGTCATATATTTTTGGGAGAAGGATGGGATGGGGACAAAAAAAGGGTAAGCTTACTACATCGCGCCGCTACAACCCCCTACCGCTGCTTCGATCAAGACCTGACGGGGTTCGGGGGGAGCTGGCCGTGTAGGACTTACCCGGCTGCAAAGTTACGTATTTTTTCCGGGATTCAAAGAATTTTTTTAATTTTGTTGCCAAAAAAGTAACTATCGACCTGTTTCCATACTATGCGTCCGTACATTATAACTATCGGCCGCCAGTTCGGCGCCGGAGGCCGCGAGCTGGCTAAAAAGCTCTCCGAAACTTTCGGAATACCCTTCTACGACAAGCAGTTGCTCGTCGAGGCAGCCCGCGACTCCGGGCTTGACAAGGGGCTGTTCGAGCGGGCCGACGAGCGTTTCCCGACGTTCGTTTCCGGCGCCCTGTCGTTCAATATGGGGGTGTCGGCCCTTCCCTGGTACGCGCCCTCGTCGCTTGCCGACGATTCGGTCTACCATATCCTTTCCGACACGATGCACTCCATTGCCGACCGCGGACCCTGCGTGTTCGTGGGGCGCTCGGCGGACTACGTCCTCCGCGACCATCCCTCGCCCAAAATCGACATCTTCGTCCATGCCGACATGGCCGACCGCGTAAAACGCATAATGAGCCGCGGCGACAAGGCCGACGCCCAAAAGGCCCGCGCGTTTGCCGAAAAAGCCGACAAACTGCGGGCCAACTACTATAACTTCTTTACCGACAAGCGCTGGGGCGAAGCGTCCTCCTACGACCTGTCAGTCAATATGTCGAAGCTCTCAATGGATGCTGTCGTCCGGCTGGTGGCCGGCGTCCTGCGGGAGGCTTACGGTATCGACCCCCTGGGGGGGAACTGATTCCCCTGCCGTTTCCCCTGCTGGTTGCCCGTCCGATTTCCCGGCCTTGGCCTCGAGCCGGGCACGCCGGGCGGCGGAGGCCTCCTTGGTGCGCCAGCAACTGATTATCAGCCCGGTGATGCCGAAGAGGATGAACCCGATGCCGGTGCAGAGAACCAGGTATTTCTCGTTGAGCTCGTTGCGGAACCAGGGCATCGAAATCATCAGAACTCCCCCGACGAGGCATAGAACCGGGGCCGCGACGGTCCACGCCGCGTAGTCCGAACGCCTCCCCTTGCGGGTCAGAAGGAAAATCTGCCACGCTCCCCCGGCGATCAGCAGCGCCCCGAACATAAAGCCCAGCAGGCTGCGGAAGAAGTCGTGCATAAACAGGACGCAGAGCCCCAGCACCAGGCCGCCAACCCCGCACACGAGCTGTATCACTTTCTGAAAGCCGTTGATTTGCTGTCCTTTATGCGTGAAGAACAGGCTCGCGAGGCTGATTGCCCCGGGCACGAGGAAGGCAAGCCCTCCCCAGAAGAGTATCCTTTCCGACAGCGTCGGCGACTCGCACAGCCAGCAGAATACGACTCCGAGCAGCAGCACGAGGATGGAAATCAGAAGATTGCTTTTGTTGCTCATATATCAGAATGTTAAATAGTTGAACCAAGCCGCGGTCCGGCGTTTCCGGCCGCTGCTGAAATTATAACGCAAAAGTAGCGAAAAAAGGTCAGACAGTAACAAACCAACCCTACATACATATGACAGAAAAGAACGATAAGACTCCGGGACGCGTAGGCGTGATAGTGGCCATGACAGCCGAACTCGAGGCGCTCCTGCGCATCCTTTCCGACAGCCGCGAGGAGGAGCGCTCCGGATTCCGCTTCCATATCGGAAGGGCCGGGGGACGCGACGTCGTGGCCATGCAGTGCGGCATCGGCAAGGTGAACGCCGCCATGGGAACGGCTGCCATGCTCGAGCATTATTCTCCCTCGGCGGTAATCAATACCGGCATCGCCGGGGGCACTGGCCGCGGCCCGGGAATACTCGACGTAGTTGTGGCTGACGAGGTGGCTTACCACGACGTGTGGTGCGGCCCGGGAAACGAGCGCGGACAGGTTCAGGGCTTTCCCCCCAAGTTCGCATGCGCCATCGGCGAGGAAGGTCCCTTCGACCTTGGGAAGGTTCTGGCGAAAGAAGGCGTTCATAGGGGCCTGATAGCCTCGGGCGACATGTTCGTAGACACTCCCGCGGAGCTTGCCCGCATCCTTTCGGTCCATCCCGACGCCGTCGCGGTGGATATGGAGTCAGGGGCGATCGCCCAGGTTTGCGCCTTCCGGGGCGTCCCCTTCCTGGCCGTCAGGGTAATCTCCGACTATCCCGGAGGCGAAGACCATATCTCCCAGTACCTCAATTTCTGGAACGACGCTCCCCGCTCGACCTTCGCGATTCTTTCTACCCTCTTGGAGGGCTGACTGACAGCGTCCCCGTCCGGGTGCAAGACAGAGAGAGTATCGTAATCTTCACACATCCTCAAGCTCGTTATTCCCCTTTCCCTCCCGACGCGCGGTAGGCGCTCGGCGTTTGCCCGGCCCGCTGCTTGAACGCGCTTGAGAAATAGCGCTGCGAGCTGTAGCCGAGCATGGCGGCGATTTCGCTCAGGGGAAGACGCGTCGCGGTGAGCAGCTCTTTTGCCCGGCTCACGCGGTAGTCGGTGATGTATTGCCCGACGGACTGCCCCCCTGACACTTCGCGGAAGCGGGCGTAGAGGCTCGACCGCGACATGAGCATCTCCTGCGCCAGCTTCTCAACAGAGAAGTCGGCGTCGGGCAGCTCGCGCTCTATAATCTGGTTCACCTTTCGCATGAACTCTTCCGAAGCGTTGTCCCGCACCCGTTCCCCAGCTATGATCGCCGGAGCCTGACCCTTGTAGCGCTCGCGCATAACCTGGCGGCTCCTCAGAAGGTTGCCGCAGCGGCTGAGGAGCACCGCCATGTCGAAAGGCTTGGAGATGTACGAGTCGATTCCCTGGCGGTAGACCTCCTGCTTGTCCTGCTGCCCGAGAACCGAGGAGAGGAAAATCACCGGGATGTGGCGGCTGCTTTCCGAGCTTTTGACGCTGCTCGCGAGGGGGAGGCGCCCTGTAATGATGAGGTCGGGCACGACGCGTCCGGACCTCAGGGCTTCCCCGGCCTCAGTCCCTGAGTTGAACACGGCGACTTTGTGGAACAGCGGCTCGAGCTGCTGGCGAAGGAAGGCGCACAGCTCCTGGTCCCGCTCGGCAATCATTACCGTCATGGCCGACATGTCGGTCCGGGCGTCCTCCTGCCTGAGGGTCGGCTCCGTGATTTCGGGCAGTTCTTCGTCGGGCTCTTCCGGCGCGGAGCCTGCTCCCGCCGCCTCGCTCCGGGCGCGCCATTCCTGGAAGGTGGTGTCCATTACGTCGCGCATGCGCTTCGAGTTGCGGTAGATGTCGTTCAGCGCTTCCAGCTCGGGTGCGTCGGGGTCTTTCTCCTTTATGCGGGCGAGCATCAGTTTCAGGGGGGCGTAGATGAGCGTCAGAGTGGTCCGCAGATCGTTGTTGATGCTCTGCATGAAGTCCCTCTCCTTCTCGATCCGAGCCTGGCGGGCGCGCTGGAACTGCTCCCTCTGGAGGTTTCGGCGGTGGTAGAGGAACATCGCTGCCGCTCCCGAGAGAGCGAAAATGTACAGCAGTATGGCCCACCACGAGCGCCACGCCGGCCCCGCTACGCGCAGGGTCGCGATATGCGCCGGTTCGGACCACGCCCCGTCGATTAGCGTCGAGGCCACCGACACGTCGTAGTCCCTTCCGTTGGCGAGCATCGGAAGCACAAGCTCGTGGTTCTCGGTCTCTATGGTCGAGGTTTTCGTGCCGTCGTTGATGAAGAAGCGGTAGCGCTTGTGGCGCAGCGGGTTGCGCTCCGAGTCTATGAAGCGGATTTCGAGGGAACCGTAACGGCTGGGTAACTCGATGACCTTCTCCTTCGACACGCTGGCCATAAGGCTCCGCCCGTCGACCTCCACGTCGCTCAGGGCGAAGGATATGGCGCTCTCGTAGCTCATCAGCTCGCGGAACTGCTGCCGGTCGATGCTCAGAAGCCCCTTCGAGCCTCCCATCAGGACGAAGTCGGTCCCAGCGTAGACGGCTCTGTCTAAGAACTGATTCGGCTCCACGCCGTCAAAGGAGGTGAACTCGGTCGTGCGCCGCTTGGACAAGTCGGTGTAGAACAGGGAGTTGGAGCATCCGACCCACAGGCGGTCGCCGTCGAGCAGCAGGCTTGTGACGTTGAGATGGCGCTTGTCGGTCGAGTAGCCCGGAAGCGGCTCCGCTTCCCCGGTCTTGATGTTCAGCTTCTGCACGCCTCCGTTGCAGCCGACGTAGAAGGTCGACGCACCGTCGAACTGCGCGCAGCTCAGGTTCATGTTGCCGGGAAAGGTCTTGACCATCGCCGCCTCCCCGCTGTTGAAGTCATACCGTATGATACCTTCGATTGTGAACAGCATCAGCACGTTGGAGTCTTTGTAGAAAGGCCTTATGTAGGATTTCGGGCTCGGTCTGCCGGCGATGTCTACCGTGCTGACTTTGTTGTTCTCCGTGTCGATTATGTAGATTTCGGAGTTGACGGCGGCGAACAGACCCTTTTTCAGGCGCCGTATGTCGGTTCCTGTTCCCCGCTTGCGCGCTGCTTCCGCCGGCCCGTTGAAAAGCGCCGGCGCGGGGATGACTGCGAACGTTCGCTTGTCGAGCAGGTATATGTCGCCCCCGTAAACGCTTATAATGTAATGACGGTCGTCGTACTCCTCGATTCTGGTGACTTTCATCCCCGCCGTTGATGCTACCTGGTGGTAGGCTCCAGTCGCCTGGTCGATATACCAGATACCCTCGCCGTTAGTGGATATGAAGAACCTCCCGGAGCCGTCGCCGGGGCTCAGGAACGACAGCGGGCTGAGCTTCTTATCCGGGTTCCCGGGAATGTTGCGCTGGGTGCGCATGGCGACTTTGTTAAAAAGCTGTACCCCCTCGTCGACAGTGCCGGAATACAGGTTGCCGTAGCTGTCCTTGTAGATTTTCGCTACCGACAGTCCCCCGCTGGGAGTGACCTGGCTTATCTCGCGGGTCTCGGTGCGCAGCGACCGTATGCCTGCCCCGTCGGTCGCGAGCCACAGCTCGTCGGGTGTCGTGCCGGCCTTTATGTCGAGCACGATGTCGCAGCCGATGTCGGAATTGGAGCGGTCGAAATGCGAGAGCATCTTGCCCGACTGGTCGTAGCACGTCAGCCCGTAGTTGTAGACTGCAACCCATATGCGTCCCAGGTTGTCGATGTGCGCTGCCGAGACCTCAAGCCCCTCAATGCCCGGGTAGCGCGAGATTTCTCCCGTTGAGCGGCGATAGAGCCATACGCCGTTCCAGCGTGTCGCAAGCAACAGGTTGTCGGCGTCGATTCTGTGGATGCCGGTGTAGAAGCCCTCGGCGCTCCCGGTGGTGTTTAGCCGTGACAGCGTCTTTGTGGTGCAGTCGTACCTGAAAATCTGCCCCATGCCGCCGAGAAGGAAGCTGTTCCCCTCGATAAGGTAGGAGCGTAGGCGCAGTTTCCTCCCATGTTCGTAGCGTATCTCCTTGAACCTGTTGGCGATAGGGTCGTAGACAGCGGTTCCCCCCTCGCAGAGAACCCAGACTTGGCCGTCGGGGCTTTCGAATATCTGGTGAACGTAATCGGAGGGGAGTGAACCTCCGGCCTCGGTCGCGTAATACGATGTTACGCGGCTGAAATCATATCGGTTAAGGCCGAAGCGTGTCCCGATCCACAGGTATCCGCGGCTGTCGCGGAGGAGCGCCTCGGCGTAGTTCTGGCTCAGCCCCTCGCTTATCCCGAGGCTCTGCATGCGGAACTCCTCGGCCGGACGCGCGTCCGGCGCCATAGTGGCGCAAAGGAGCGCCACTATGGCGTATATTATATATATGCCTATGGGTCTTGCCGGTTTCCTCATGGTCGCAGATTTCTCTAACTTTTCACCCTTCACCTTTCAGCTTTCACTCCATCCCTGGCAGCCGGTAGTTCTGGAAGATGATGCGCTGGCCCCCGTCGGAGCACGCCTCTTCGGTCAGTATGCCGAGCGTTCCGTCGTCAAGAATCGCCATGGAGGTGTAGATCGAGGGGCAGTAGCTGGTCTGGCGGAGGCGCTGCCAGGTGGCTCCGTTGTCGGCGCTGGTCCACAGGGCCACATCGCGCCTCCCCTCCGGCGCGGGAAGGGAATGGAGGAGCAGCTTCTTCCCTCCCGGCGTGGTCCAGTTGATAACCTCGCCGTTGCATGCCGGGTCGATGAGGGTCGCCGACCTTTCGGCCGCAGTCCAGGTGCGTCCGCCGTCGGAGGAATAGCTGAACTTGCGCCCCTGGCTCTTCTGCCGGGAGCGTATGGAGGCCATGACACGCCCGTCGGGGAGCTGGACGAACTTCGTCTCGTCGCCATCGGTGTCGACCGGCTGCCCCGACGAGGTCCAAGTCTCCCCCCCGTCGTCGGAGTATACGCAGTAAACGTCGAGCGGCTCCCATTTCTTGTCGCCGCGCCGCGACACCATCGCAAACATCAGCCTCCCGTCGCGCAGCTGCAGTCCGCGTCCAGAGGTAGCGAAACCCGTCAGCCCCTCTACCGCGGCGTCGCTGCCGGGCTTGCCGTAGAACTGGTCTGTGATGTCGGCCGGTGCGCTCCAGGTTTCCCCGCCGTCGGTGCTCCGGCTGACGGTAATTCGGGCCGGGGAGGGGAGGCCCCCCTCGTCCCACAATCCGCGTCCGTGGGTCGCGATTACCAGCAGTGCCTTGCGCCGGGAGTCATATATCATGCAGGGGTCGCCGTAGCCCCCTTCCTCGTTGTGGGTCATGACGGGGATTTGCGGCGACCAGCTCCGGCCGTTGTCGTCGGAATAGCGGGCGACGACGTCGATGCGCCCTGGAAGGTCGGCGTTCGAGTCGATGCGTTTGTCGGCGACGGCGACTATGCGGCCCGACGGCAGGACTCCGATGGCCGGGATGCGGTAGAATTTCGACCCCTCCTCTCCGGGATTGAAAACCGCCGTGCGGCTGACGAGCGCCCCGTCCTCGCCGTTGGACGCGCGCATGTAGGGGGTATTTGTTGTCGCTTTCGGCGTACGGGCGCTAAGGCCTTCCGCGGCCGGAGCCGCAATAAAGGCGGAAATGCACAGGATTTGCGCGAGAATCGGTTTCATGGGGCGGAGAATCGGTTTCATGGCTAAAACAGGGGTAATGGGAAAGTTTATGATATGGTCGTTTCCTTTGACACTGCAAATATAGATAAAAAAGATGGATTTCAGACATGCCGCGCAAAATAGTCACATACCTATTTTGTGCGCTAATTCCTCTTTTAGTGTCCGAAATGCCAATATTTGCATCTTTTCTGAAATTTATAAGATGATTTCGGACATATGAAATTTCATTCACCCCATATCTTTGCCGTCGGAAATTTATGGCGGCGCTTCTGCGGCGGCATTTTTTCCACCTGGCTTTAGGCTGTTCCAATCGGATTTTCTCGCCGCGGCCGGAGATACAATTCGGATTTTATATAAGGAAATCGCTCATCCATATATATATTAGTCCGACCGGAACTGGAAAACACTCGGACCTGTCCGAGACCTAACTGATAACCAAACCAATTAAAATCACTTACCTTTTTCTAAACCAACACAGCATGAAAAAGATTTTACTCAGTGCGGCCGCCGTCGCCGTCGCAGTTTTCGCGGCCAACGCCTACGAGCACTCCAACCCCAAAATCACCGAGGTCTACCCCAAGGCTGCCGAGGCCGAAGGCGAGCTCGCTCCCGACAACTTCAAGGGCGCTACCGCAACCTCTATCCCCAAACTCTACAAGCACCCTAACAAGGCGAGCGGTTTCTGGAACACTGACCTCTACCTTATCCGCGACAAGTTCCTCAAGGGTGGTGAATCCTTCGAGAACGGCTTGATTGTGATTGGCGGTCCTTTCGGCTGCCAGGTTGAGACGGCCGCGGAAGATATAGCCAAGGGCTTCAAGCTGGTTGACTTCGGCGGTGAATGCGGCAAGGCGTTAGTGCTTAACGGCCAGGGCTCCAAACTCGGCGAAGAGCTGGCAAAACTCGGCGTGAGCGCCGAACTCGGAGAACTCCCCGCGATTAAGGGGGGCCTGCAGTTCTACTGGGTTCCCAATCCCGCCATCATCAAGCCGTTCGCCAAAGGTAACGATGCCAACAACATCCGTCTTTCCGTAGAAGTACTCGTTTACCACAACGATCCTTCCAACACTGTCGCAGCATCCGGCAACTTCTACATCAATGACGACGCAAACAACGTTCATCCTGCAGGTTCAAACTCCGGCCCCGGCAACACCCTCGTTATGAAGGACTTCGTTTACACATTTGCCGACAAGGCTGTCGAAGGTTCGGAATATTTCGAGGACGACTGCAAGGATCTCGCTCCCTGGTATGACGAAGCTGCCGGTGAGGCAGAAGGCGCTATACCCCACTGGAATCCTTACCGCTGGCAGGTAAACGAGGTTGACTTCGGTCTCGCTCCCGACGATGTCGATGGCGCATGGGGCTACTCTCCGCGTCTGAAAATGGAGCTGAACGCCGACTTCCTCAACGAGGGTGGAGCCCTAATCTTCCGCAACGTGAAGTTCTCAGAGGTAAAGGACGAGCCCATCGAGGGTCCCGCTCACCGCGTTAGCTGGAACTGGTACACTCTAGGTGCAGGTGCCGGTGTTGAGAACGTCGCAGCCGAAAACGCCGAAGCTCCCGCCGAATATTTTAACCTCCAGGGCGTACGCGTCAACAACCCCGAAAACGGCATCTTCATCTGCCGTCAGGGCAGCAAAGTTACCAAGGTCGTCAAGTAAGCGATAACCTAGAAATCCTCTCTGCCACATTCTGATTCCAATAGTTTCTCCCTATCCTCAATCGAGGCTCGTACCCCCGGTAGAAACCGGGGGTACGATAGCCCCGATGGGAAATACACCCTCTCTCCGAAACGACTCCAAACCTCACGAAACCAAGATTCCGGGCAAGGCTCCCGTCATAGCCTCTTATGACAACGAAGCGAGCGGCGGCTCTGCCGTCGCCGCCTCTCTCCCCACTTTTCTCAGACAATCAACCAAAACCTGACAACTACCAATCTTACCTACCAAACCCCAATGAAGAAACTACTCTTTGCAGCCGCGGCGCTTGTCTCGATTTCCGGACTCAATGCGAAAACGGTTGACGAATGTGTGAATTTGACCCCCTACTTCGACTTTAACAAGCAGACCGAACCCATTAAGTTCTCTGTCGGGGTTCCAAACGGAACATTCAATATGCCCTTGGACTGGTACAACAGCAATGTTATGGCCGATGGTTCAGCGATTGACGCGTCAAATGGCATATTATCGCTTCTTGGCGGTCCCCACAACGGCTCTTTAGAGGCCGTCCGCAAGGAAGTCAACAAGTCCATCCATCTTGTCAATCTCGGCGGAACAGCGGGAACGGTATGGGTGCTGGACTACAAAGGCTCCGATTTCCGCACCGCTTGCGGCTATGAGGCAAGGATGGAAGACCGCCAGAGCACGCAGAATGTCAACAACTTCGTGATGGAATTTATCCCGTTCCACGAATCATTTGCCGGGTATGACGGGAAAGAACTTCGTTGCCGGATAGAATTTTGCGGGTATAGAAAGGCCGGTTCTGCGAAAGCCAACACCGAGTTTTTCAAGGCTCGTATGATGAACTTCGATAATTCGGAGAAATCAACTCACAACGCTTCGCAAGGCATAAAAACTGAAACTTTCCTCAATGAGGCCAATGAGTTTGACGCTACAAAGTGGGCTGTGTTCGATTTCCCGTTCAATGCAAGCGCCAATACCAAATACCTCCAGAACCTGAAAATAGAGATGGGCAATGGCACTCTGCTTGACGCGACCCTCTTAATTCGTTCAATAAAATTTTACGACCCGACAGATGTTACAGATATCCCTGAAAGTGTCGTAACATATAAGACATATACCGCCGGAGCTATAATCCCTGTTCCCCTCCCCGAGGACGAGCATAAGCTCTATATGACCCAGGAGGAGTTCCGAGACAATATGACTGTCACATTCCCCGTCCCGGCCAACCACAATCTCTATTATAAGGTCGAGCATAATCCTGCTTGCAATCATCCGAGCCACAACGCTCTTTCTCGGACAGGAGTCCCCGAAGGGTATACTCTCGTGGATGGAGAGAGCTATGTCTACCACGCTCCCGCAGCGGGTCACTCCGAGATTCTGACTCTTATGTCTGAAGACAAGTCGACCGGCGGCCAGGTAGAGATTTCTCATACTTTCGCATCCAACGCTGTCACGGGCATCGAGTCTGTTGGCGTTGACGGCGAATCCGCTACCGCCGAGCTTTACAACCTGCAGGGTATCCGGGTTGACGCGGCCACCGCGGCTCCTGGCATCTATATCGAACGTCGCGGTTCCGCAGCCCGCAAGGTAGCGCTCTGAACGCCACCGGGACAATGGCATACAGGCAGCGGGGAAGGGATCCTTCCCTGCTGTCGCCCGTAAAACAGGCTGGAGAAACCTTCAAGCCTATAATCAACTGAAACTCAAAAGACTTGAAACATATATGAAGAAAACCTCATTTCTCCTCGCGGCCGTTATCGCTGCCGGATGCGCCTTACAGGCCGGGGCCGTCCCCAAGAACTATGCCCTGGAGCTGACTCCCGGGGCGACCGCCGACTGCGGTCCCCTCGCCGCTCTTTCCGGGCTTGATAAGTTCACGTTGCAGTTCTGGTTCTGCCCCGCCGAATGGGCCGAGGGCGCGACTCTGATTTCCCGCGGCGACGGCTTCAAGGTCGCCCTCGGCAAGCCGGGTACGCTGGCCATGGCTTTCGGCAACGGCTCCCTGTCGGTATCTTCCGCCGACATGGCGGCCGGAAAATGGGCGCAGGTGACAGTAATCCGCGACGGAGCTGCCGGCAAGGTATACGTCAACAATACCGAGGTGCTATCCCAGGCCATCCCGGTGGTAGGTGAGTCTAACGACCCGCTGCTTTTCGGCGGAGGCTATGCGGGCCGCATCGATGAGGTGCGCCTCTTCAAGACCGCTATCCCCGAGGACTTCGAGCGCTTTGCGTTCAACACTATCAATAAGTGGCATCCGCAGTGGGCCGACCTGCTCGCCTACTATAAGTTCGATATGATTGGCTGCCCGGAGGTTGTGGACTACAAATATATAATAGACTGGCGTTCGGCCAAGGACCGCGGACTCACCTATGAGCGCGAGGGGCAGCAGAACAATCACGGCCTGCTTGCCGGGGGCGCCAAAAAAACGGAAGTGACAGACAACGACCGTATGCCCTACCTCGTAAACGCCGGATATACCGCCAACGAGCGATTCTTCGACCGCATTATTCCGCAGGACCAGTACCTGCTCCACAACGAAATCATCAACCTGGCCGGACTCAGCGCCAACGACGGCACGGCCACGGAACAGAATCCGACGCGCCACGCCGAGGTTACCGCCCAGTGGCTTCCCGAATACGAGGGACGCACGGGCGTGCTCTCGTTCGACGGCAACGGAGGACTGAACCGCAAGGACCTCCTGTCCAATAACTCCGCTTACGCCGTGGAGATGTGGCTTTACATCGACGAGTGGACCGACGGCGCTGTGCTGATAGCCCGCGAGAACGCAGGCAAGACCGAGGGCATATCAATCGAGCTTGGCAAGAACAAGGCTGGCAAGGACAACAGCCTGGTGATCCGCGTAGACGGCAACAACTGGCGCTACCCGGTAGCGTCCCGACTCACTACCGGTGCATGGCACTATCTGGCGGTTAGCTCGGAGACCAACCCGACCTCCTCGTCGCAGTGTTTCAACGTGATAGTCGACGGGAACGTCGTCACTGCCCGCGCCGCCAATCACGATGGTGGTACTAACATTACATTCTCTGGCAGCAACGACTGCGTGATGTTCCAGGGCTTCAAGGGAAAAGTCGACAACTTCTGCACCTGGACTGCCGCGCGCACCGTCTCCGCGTTGAACGAACACAAGGATGGCTATGTCGTCCCCTCGCTGACAGTACGCACCAACCGCGAGAAAATTGACTTTTCCGAAGCTCTCTATCTCTTCGACATGGCAGATAATCCCGGTTGGGACAGCTACTCCAACGAGGAGTGGTTCCGCGCTATGCGTTCTGCCTACGAGGGCTATACCAAGCCCCGCATGATTTTATCCTACCGCGGTCCCTCCCAGTCGGGCGGCGGCGCCCCGAACCTCAGCGGCTCTAACGGAATTTTCTCTAACGAGGCCGCCCGCAAGAAGTTCGCCCGAATGGTGACGGAGCAGTCGAAGAACTACGACGGCGTGGAGCTTGACTTCGAGTGGGTGTACGGTAGCGACTGGAACAACTACGCCCTGCTTTCCGCCGAAATCCGCGCCGCGCTTCCCCCGGAGAAGAGCTTCCACGTTTCCTGCCACAACGTCACCTTCAACTATCCGCTGTCGGAAATGGACAAGGTCAACGCCTTTACTTTCCAGCAGTACGGTCCGCAGGAGGTTCACAGCCGTTATTCCCATTTCGAGAGCATGTGCCAGCAGTTCGTCAAATACGGCTTCCCGAAAGAGAAAATCCTTACGTCATACGCCACCACCACGGCCAAAGGCTCAAAAGGGTCTCCGATCAAGGGTATCAAAGACGACTTCGTGCCCGACGATACCTACGAGCTTACCGACGCGGATATCGAATACAAGGAGTTCAACGGCGAGAAATTCGCCTTCACAGGCCCCAAGCAGGTCTACAAGCGCGCCAAGTACACCCGCGAGAACAACCTCGGCGGCATATTCTACTGGGATATGGGTAACGACTACTGGATTTCGCAGGAGCAGATGGGCAAGTACAACTTCGCGAAATACTGCTCCTACGGCCTGAACGCCAACATCGACCCGCTGGTCGACCATGTGGAGGTGCTTCACACACCGGCCGGTGTCAGTAATGTGACAGCCGATTCCCACTCAGCGAAACTGTCGGTCAGTATTAGCGGGGCCACATCTGCTTTCAGCGAGCCTGTCGCTGTCTACACTGTCTCCGGCGCGGTAGTCGCCGCCGGTGTCCGTTCGGTTTCCCTTCCCGGAGGGGTATATGTCGCCAAAGGCGCTGACTCTTCCGTGAAATTCGTAGTCAAGTAAAAAACTTAACCTATCTATATTACCTGATGAAAAAATTAATTTATCTGATTGCCGGACTCGGACTCCTGGGTGGTTTCGCCGCCTGCGAGGACGACAACGACAACCCCGGCGACTTCTCCCTCAAGTCGGAACTCGAACTGGGGACAATCACTTCGGCCAAGGGGCACGTCTATCCCCTGACGGTAGAGGAAACGAAAGATACCACTTACGAGTACTTCTACACGGTGCGCGACACGCTTAAGGACGAGAACGGCGAACCGATTCTCGACGACCTGGGCCAGTTGCAGATTACCGCGCACGAGGAAAGCTATTTCTCCAAGAAGACTGCCAAGCTTATCAAGATGAAGAAAATCACCCTCTTCGGGCAGGCTGACACGCTGACCATCCCCGTCGTCTCCAACGCCAAATGGAGCGCACCGATGCCTATATTCAAGCGCGACGACAAGGATATGACCCCGTGGTTCTCAAACTACGGCTCGACGCTCGCCGGGGGAGGCAACTCGTATATCAAGCTGGCTGTCGGCATTGGCCGTTCGGCCCGCTCCTACTGCGGATACCAGCGGGTGCTGACCAGCGACTCGATGATTATGTACGTCATCCCCATAACGCAGGTCGGACGCGGCCAGACCCCTCCCGACTACGACATGTCGCTTGAAACTACCTCCGCCGAATAAAGCATCATAACCAGTCTTCTACCAATCATCTATCACACGTCATGAAAAAATTGTTATCCATGATAGCCTGCTGCCTGGTGGCCGTTGCCGCATGGGCGCAGACAACAGTCACCGGAACGGTCTACGAGCCGTCCGGCGATCCGGCGATCGGAGCAACCGTGCAGGAGAAGGGGAACCCCTCCGCCGGTGCCGCGACCGACATAGACGGTCACTTCACAATCAAGGTTTCTTCGACCAAGGCGACCCTCGTCGTCAGCTATATCGGTATGGAGAGCCAGGAAGTGCGCCTCGACGGCCGCACGAAGGTCGACGTCCATATGAAGGAGAACTCGACCCTCCTGGAGGAGGTCGTGGTTGTCGGCTACGGCACGCAGAAGAAAATCAATGCCACCGGCTCGGTGCGCACCATCGACAACGAAGTGCTCGAGTCGCGACCGATTTCCAACGCCGTGCAGGGCCTTCAGGGCGCTGTCGCCGGCCTTAACATCACCAACGACGGCGGCGGAGCCCCCGGCACTGAGATGAACATCAACATCCGCGGCGTCGGCTCCATCGGCGAAGGCTCCAACTCAAAGCCCCTGGTGCTTATTGATGGTATGGAGGGAGACCTGTCGACCATCAACCCCAACGATATCGCCAGCATCTCCGTCCTGAAGGATGCCGCCGCGGCATCAATCTACGGCTCCCGCGCTCCCTTCGGCGTGATTCTGGTGACCACCAAGGGTGGCGACCGCGGAACCCGCGTGACCTATACAGGCAACGTCCGCTTCCAGGAACCTGTATCCGTGCCCGACGCTCTAGACTCCTATACATGGGCGCTGATGGTTAACGACGCGTGGACGAACGCCGGCGGTAACCCCATGGTCGGCGCCGGGCTTCTCGAGAAAATCAAGCGCTTCCAGAGAGGCGAGCTTGAATACGCCACCAGCGCGAACCCGAATACCGGTACAGAATGGCTCCACGACTACCAGGCCTGGGGCAACACCAACTGGTACGACGTATATATGAAGAAGGTTGCCGTCTCCCATGAGCACAACCTTTCCGTTACCGGGGGCGGCGACAAGGTAAGCTACTATTTCTCCGGCAACTATCTCGACCAGGCGGGTATCTTCAAGTATGCCGACGAGAAATACCAGCGTCTGGCCCTCAGCGGCAAGGTGAACGTCAAGTTCAACGACATTGTCTCCTTCCAGTGGACCTCCCGTCTGATCTGGACTTCCAACAACAAGCCCTCGGCCCTGAACGCCCTGTTCTACCACAACCTCGGGCGTCGCTCTCCGACGAACCCCGTCAAGCTCCCCAACGGCGAATACACCCCGGAGGGCATGGTAGGCAGTCTCGTTGACGGCGGACGCGAGAAGAACAACACATTGCAGTTCTACAACCAGGCCAATCTTGTGATTACCCCGATCAAGGATGTCGACTGGGCAATCCACGCCGAAATCAACTCCCGCCTGGAGAACAATCCCTACACGCGCCAGTTCAACCCGATCGGCTACACCGGCCCTGACGGTACCTATAATTATTACGGAGTTTTCAACGGCGTTGCCGCGAAGCACACGATTAACGGCAACAACGGCAACTTCGTTGTCAATCCCGGAGCGGGCGAGAAATACTACGAGAAGGCTTTCACCAAAATCAACTATTTCTCGACCAACTTCTATACCGACTATTCCCTGTCAATCAACGACAAGCATAACTTCAAGTTCCTCGTAGGTCTCCAGACGGAGTACTACCAGCGCCAGATCGACCGCATGGCCCACTACGACATCCTCGACCCCAACAAGCCCTTCATACCCTCCGAGGTAGCGTCAGACAAGGCTATGGCCTCCGAGGTCAAGGGTGAATGGTCGACAATGGGTGTCTTCGCCCGCGTGAACTACAACTATATGGACCGCTACATGGCCGAGGTGAATATCCGTACCGACGGCGCATCCCGTTTCCCGAAAGACCAGCGCTGGGGCTGGTTCCCCTCCTTCTCGCTGGGCTGGAACGTAGCCCAGGAAGCCTTCTGGGAGAACCTCACCAATGTCTGCAACTACCTGAAATTCCGCGGTTCATACGGTGTGCTCGGCAACCAGAACACTACCTCCTTCTATCCCTACTACCAAAAGATGGTGACCTCCGGCGCGGAAGTGATTATCGACGGCAAGCAGGTCAACAAGCTCCCTGTCTACGATCCGTATTCTACCTCTCTTACCTGGGAGAAAATCCATAACTGGGGCGTGGGTCTCGACTTCGCCTTCCTCCGCTCGAAGCTGCAAGGCTCCTTCGACTGGTATGAGCGCACAACCAAGGACATGGTTGGCCCGGCACGCGCCTTCTCCGCCGCTTTCGGCGGCGCGGCCCCCAAGACCAACAACGCCGAGATGCGCACCCGCGGCTGGGAGCTTGAGCTTTCCTGGCGCGACCGCATCAATGACGACTGGAGCTATTCTGTCAGCGCGTCCCTCTCCGACTATCAGTCGAAAATCACCAAGTACGACTCCCCCGACGGCGCTATTTCCGGATGGTACCAGGGCAAGAACTACGGCGAAATCTGGGGCTACGACGTCGTCGGAATCGCGAAGAGCGACGAAGAGATGCGCGCTTATCTTGAAAAGCACTCGCAGAGCAACGTCAACTTCCGCAGCGGCTCCAACATCGGTGCATGGGGCGGCGGCGACCTTATGTACCTCGACCGCGACAACAGCGGCTCGGTCGATGCCGGTTCAAAGACCATAGACGACCACGGCGATCTCCGCGTGATTGGCAACAACACTCCCCGCTACGCTTACAGCTTCACCCTCGAGGCGAAATGGCGCTTCATCGATTTCCGCGCCTACTTCCAGGGAATCGGCAAGCGCGACTACTTCATCGACACGTCGACATTCTTCGGCTACGGCGCGAACCCCTGGCAGGTCACACTCTTCAAGGACCACCTTGACTATTTCCGCTACGCCGGTTCCGAGCTGGGAGCCAACCTCGACCCGTACTACGGACGTATCCGTACCGACGCCAACAACGTCCAGCCCTGCGACCGTTTCCTTCAGGACGCTTCCTACCTGCGTCTGAAGAACCTCACAATCGGTTTCTCCCTGCCGGAGAACGCCAAGATTTCAAAGTATGTCCAGAAGGCGCGCCTCTATTTCTCCGCCGAGAACCTCTTCACCTGGACAAAGCTGAAGATTTTCGACCCCGAAGCCCTCAGCTACTCCGACGGCGTATATGACGGCGGTGCCGGCAAGACCTACCCGCAGTACCGCACTTACTCCATCGGTCTCGAGTTAACCTTCTAAACACGTTACAGAAATGAAATTCGCAAAATACGCCATACTGGGGCTTATGGGGGCCGCATTGGTCTCATGCTCCGACGACTTCCTGGACCGCAAGCCGATGGACTTCGGCGACGAGTCGTCCTATTACAACAACGAGAACGACCTAAAGGTGGCCGCAAACACCTTCTATGAGTATCTTCCGAAGAACAACAACCTCTGGGGCGGCCTCTATACACAGGACAACACCTCCGACAACCAGGCCGGTCCGTCACCCTCCAACCTCTTCTACCAGGGGGACAAGCAGACGGTGAAAATCGAGGACTCGGAATGGAACTTCAAGAAGCAGCGCGAGACCAACTTCTTCATCAACACTACCGAGCGCCGCTACTCGTCGATTATCGGAAACAAGACCAATATCGACCACTACCTCGGCGAGGGTTACTTCTTCCGCGCCTTCGACCAGTTCCGCCTGCTGCGAAACTTCGGCGACTGCCCGGTGCTCCGCGAGATGCTCCCCTCCGACCAGGACGCGATTACAGCCAAGTCGGCCCGTACCCCGCGTAACCAGGTAGCCCGCGAGATTCTCGCCGACCTGCAGCATGCCGCCGACCTTATGATGGACTGGCATCCTGAAGCCGGCCGCGTCAACGCCAAAGTCGCCCACGCCCTCAGGGCACGAGTAGCCCTCTACGAGGCTACCTGGGAAAAGTACCACGCCGGTACCTGCTTCGTCCCCGGCAATGACAAATGGCCCGGGAAGGCTTACTGGCCCGACTTCGCCTGGCCCCTGGGGTCAGCAGAGGCTGAAATCAACTACTTCCTCGACGAGGCGATCAAGTCGGCTGAAATCGCCGCCGAGGGACATCCCCTCGCGAAGGACTACCAGGCGATGTTCAACGCCGCCTCCGACGTGCCTTTCGGCTCTGACTCCGAGGTGCTGCTCGCCCGATACTACGAGACAGGCGTGCTGACCCACTCCTGCACCCGCTACTTGGGCACCACCGGCGGAGGGTGCGGTGTGACCCGTGCTGCCGTTAATTCCTTCCTCATGGTCAGCGGCAAGCCCTGGTACGCCGCTGGGGATGAATACAAGGGGGACAAGCTCTCCTACTATGAGTTCCAGAACCGCGACACGCGCCTGACAGGCTCCGTTAGGGCTGCGGGCAAAATCGAAGGGGAGGTTACGGACCCCGAAACCGGCGAAACTAAACCCGGAATTGTCTACGAGTTCAAGCCCCGCATCACCGACAGCGGCAACCAGAAGGCAACGACGGGCTATGAGGTCTGCAAGTGGGTCAGCGACGACCCAGCGCAGAACATCCAGTCGGAATGTACTACCTCCGTGCCCCTCTTCCGCTCCGCCGAGGCGATGCTGAACTATATCGAGGCTTACTACCTGCGTCACAACAATCTCGGAGGCAAGTGCGACACCTACTGGCGCGAGCTGCGCCGCCGCGCCGGAGTCGACGATGACTACAACGCCACAATCGCGGCTACCGACCTCAGCAAGGAGAATGACCTGGCCGTATGGTCGAAGGGCGTCGAGGTCGACAAGACTCTCTATAACATCCGCCGCGAGCGCCGTTGCGAGTTGATCGCGGAAGGGCTCCGTCTTGACGACCTCAAGCGCTGGCGCTCACTCGACAAGATGGTCGACTACCACGTCGAAGGTCTAAACCTCTGGGACGAGCTTTACAAGCTCTACGAGGACGGCAAGGGCCCGAAGGCCGATGTCGTTTCCCAGGCTCCGGTGTCGAAGTACATCCGTCCCTACCAGATTAACGCCACCTCCAAGGCTTACGCTGGCTACAATTTCCCGAAGCCCCACTATCTCGAGCCGATTCCCATCTCGGAGTTCCTCCTGACCGGCGGATTCGACAAATCCCCGATTTACCAGAACCCCGGCTGGCCTACCCGCAACGACGGTGTCGCCGACTACGGGTATGACTGCGACTAAGCAATTCTTTTGACATTGTATCTCACTTGACTTCCCCTTGCGGAGGCCGCGACCCGGTATTGCGGCCGCGGCCTCCGGTTTTTAGCGTATTTTTCGTTAATTTTCGCATCGAAATATGCTAAAAAGCAAGAACAACGGACTTCGACACAAATTTCTCAGGACTTAATTGCCGGAATCACTTTTGTTTCGTATCTTTGTTACCACAATCACTCTTAACTCCGAAAAAACACTTTCGTGCTTTGAAAATGACTAAGAAATCTCATACCAGATGGATTATCCCTGCCGCGGCGCTGCTCGCCGCCGGAGCTGGGGTACAGGTACTTTCCTCATGCCAGAAAGCGAAGGCACAGAGCGGCGAAAAGAAGCCTCTCAACATCGTCTACATCATGACGGACGACCATACGGCCCAGATGATGAGCTGCTATGACACCCGTTACGCCCACACTCCCAACCTCGACCGCATCGCCCGCGACGGAGTTAGGTTCACGAACAGTTTCGTCGCGAACTCCCTCTCGGGTCCTTCCCGCGCCTGCATGCTCACCGGGAAACACTCCCACACCAACGGATTCACCGACAACACTCTCTGCGAAGAGTTCGACAACACCCAGCCGACTTATCCCAAATACCTGCAGAAGGCCGGATACCAGACCGCCGTTTTCGGAAAATGGCATCTCCACAGCCTCCCGACCGGATTCGACCGCTGGGAGGTCGTGCCTGACCAGGGCGACTACTACAACCCCGACTTCATCCTCGAATCGGGCGATACGGTGCAGGTCCACGGCTATCTGACCGACATCATTACGGACAAGAGCCTCAACTGGCTTGAAAACGAGCGCGACAAGAGCAAGCCTTTCTGCCTGCTGATCCACCATAAGGCTATCCACCGCAACTGGATGCCCGATACCGCCCACCTCTCTCTCTACGAGGATAAGACCTTCCCCCTCCCTGCCAATTTCTATGACGACTACGAGGGTCGCCCCGCCGCGGCCGCGCAGGAGATGAGCATCGACAAGGACATGGACCTCCTCTATGACCTCAAAATCTATTCTACCGACCGCGACTCGCGCCTGAAGGCCCGTTACGAGAGCTATGTCAACCGCATGGACCCCGAACAGCGCGCGGCCTGGGACAAGTTCTACACCCCGATTGTCCAGGAGTTCGACTCCCTCAAACTGACCGGCAAGGCTCTCGCCGAATGGAAATACCAGCGCTATATGCGCGACTACCTGAAGGTTGTCAAGAGTCTTGACGACAATGTAGGCCGCGTGCTCGACTATCTCGAAAAGAACGATCTGCTCGACAACACCCTCGTAGTCTATACCTCCGACCAGGGCTTCTATATGGGCGAGCACGGTTGGTTCGACAAGCGTTTCATGTACGAGGAATCGTTCCATACCCCCCTGATCATGCGCCTTCCCGCCGGGTTTGACCGCCGCGGCGACATCGAGGAGATGGTCCAGAACATCGACTATGCTCCGACATTCCTCGACATTGCCGGCGTTGAGATTCCGAAGGATATCCAGGGCGTGTCGCTCCTGCCGCTGCTCAAAGGTGAACACCCCTCCGACTGGCGCGACGCCCTCTACTACCACTTCCACGAGTACCCCGCCGAGCACGCCGTCAAGCGCCATTACGGTGTGACCGACCTCAAGCACAAGCTCATCCATTTCTACAACGATATCGACGAATGGGAGCTGTACGACCTGACTGCCGATCCCTCTGAGATGCACAACATCTACGGACAGCCCGGAACCGAGGAGGTGACGGCCGACATGATGAAAAAGCTGAAAAAGCTCCAGGAGCAGTATGACGACCCCGTGCGCCATCAGTTCCCCATCAAGTAATTACCCCGTTAGCGCTTGCCAACAATAGATATGCATATGTTTATTGTTGGCAATCGCTTGTATCATTGTATCTTCCATTTAGCGAAGCTATTCACATCATACCTATAATCCCTTACCAAAATTTCAATGAAGAAACTTCTTTTGGCTCTCTCCATGGCTTGCGGAACGCTCGCCGCGAGCGCCGACTACGCCCTTCTTCCTGAACCGGCCGTCATGACTGAGACCCAGGGCGAATACTCGCTTCCCAATAAGCTGATAGTCGCCGGAAAGGATGCCAAGATTTTTGCCCGCGACCTCAAGCGCCGCGGGGTAGAAGCCTCTACAGCGTCGAAAGGCGCTTCTGTTAACCTGGCGGTCGACGCGTCGCTACCTGCCGAAGGATATTCGATAAGCGTCACCCCTGCCGGCGTAAGCGTCAAGGCGTCCGGGGCTGCCGGATTCTACTATGCAGCGCAGACCCTCGCCCAGATGGTGAGCCAGAATCCCGGGGCGCTCCCCGCTGTGGAGATTTCCGACTCTCCACGTTTCGGTTACCGCGGCATGATGATCGACGTGGTGCGATACTTCGTCCCGTTCGAGGAGCTGAAAAAGCTGGTCGATGAGGCCGCTGCCTTGAAAATCAACAATGTGCATCTCCATCTTACTGATGACAACGGCTGGAGGCTCGAAATTAAGAAATATCCGAAACTGACCGAAGTCGGTGCCTGGCGCGTCGACCGCCCCGAAATGTTCCCCGCGCGCCTTAACGCCCGCTCCCCGGAGGAGAAAGCTACCTACGGCGGCTTCTATACCCAGAAGCAGATGCGCGAGCTGGTAAAATACGCTGCCGAGCGCCATGTCAACCTTATTCCCGAAATCGAGCTGCCGGCCCACGCCGCTGCGGCGATTGCCTCATATCCCGAACTTACCTGCCCGGTTGACTCCGGCAAGTTTATTGGAGTGTTCCCCGGAATCGGAGGCAAGGACGCCAATATCATTATGTGCGGCGGCAACGACAAGGTCATAGAGTTCTATAACAACGTATTCGACGAGGTTATCGACATCTTCCCCTCGAAGCACATCCATCTCGGAGGCGACGAGGCCGCCAAGGACCGCTGGAAGGTTTGCGCCCTCTGCCAGGAGCGTATCAAAAAACTCGGCCTCAAGGACGAGGAGGAGCTGCAGGCGTGGCTGATGAACACCATTTCAGACCACATTATGCAGAAAGGCCGCGTCCCGATGGGTTGGGACGAGGCCACCTACGGCAAGCCTAACAAGGAGATGGTGATTTACGGCTGGCAGGGCTTCGGCCAGACGGCCGTCAACGACGCCCGCGAGAGCGGCCGTAAATTTATCATGACTCCGGCGCGCAAGTTCTACCTCATACGCTACCAGGGGCCCCAGTGGTTCGAACCCTTTACATATTTCGGTAACGTGACCCTCAGCGACATATACAATTACGAGCCAGTCGAGGCCGACTGGACTCCGGCGCTTGAAGAGCAGCTTATGGGTTTGCAGGGCTCGCTGTGGTGCGAGTTCTGCGGCTCTGACGAGGATGTCGAGTACCAGCTCTTCCCCCGCATGCTGGCGGTAGCCGAACGTGCGTGGGCTCCGAAAGGCCGCGCTGATCTCTCGAAGTTCGTCAAGTCGGTCGACCGTTACGTCCCAGGCCTGGAAGAGCGCGGTATGACTGTTGCCCAGTCTATGTACAACATACAGCATAAGGTCGTTTCCAACGGCGACGGCACCCTGACCGTCGAGCTTGACTGCGAGCGCCCCGACGTTGACATTCGCTGGACTACCGGCTCGGATCTCAACGCGTCGGCCCGCAATCTCGGCCATAATGTCGTGATTCCGAATCTGAGCGGGACCTTTACGATAACGGCCGCGACTTTCGACCGCCATTCAGGGAAACAGTTGGGCAAGACCCTTGTGCTACCGATCAGCTCCAATCTCGCTACCGGACGCCCTGTGACTGTCCGCAACGCGATGCATGAGCCGGGCGTGCTGACCAACGGCCTCCGCGGTAGCGAGCGTTTCAGCGATTTCGAGTATGTCGGATGGAACGGCGATAACGCCGAGATGACCCTCGACCTCGGGGAAGTGAAGCCTGTCAGGCGCGTTGTTGTCGGCACTGTCGCCAACACCGACCTCTGCGCTGCCGCTCCCTTGGAGCTGGTAATCTACGGCTCTGAGAACGGACGCTCCTACAAGGTTATGAAACAGCTCGAGGTTGACAAGGAGACTATTTTCCGGGGCGGAGCGGTGAAAACCGATTATACCGCCGAGTTCCCGACTACCGATTTGCGCTACATACGCGTGCTGGCCGTTAACCCCGGGGCGATTCCCGACGGATATCCCCGCGAAGGAGTGCCCGGACAGATGTATTTCGACGAGCTTATCGTTGAGTGAATAGATTGATAATAACTACATTAACATAAATCTAATGGTTAAGAAATTCACAGTCATCGCGCTGGCGCTCGCCGGATGCGTTTCGGCGACATTCGCGGCTGACACGCCCGAATGGCAGCAACCCAACACGTTCCGCATCGGGCAGATTGACCCTCACGCTATGGTGGTGCCCTATGCCGATAATGCTCCCGTGGCGGCGATTGCCGACATGAAGTATGCCGAATCCCCCTTCTATCTCGACCTCAATGGTCAGTGGGATTTCAAGTGGGTTATAAACCCCGGAGAACGCCCCGTCGGGTTCCAGGCCCCTGACTACGACCTCAAAGGCTGGGACAAGATTACGGTTCCCGGCAACTGGCAGACACTCGGCTACGGTACCCGCGTATATACCAACGAGACTTATGAGTTTGACAGCAAGTTCTATAACTTCAAGAAGGACCGTCCACGCGTGCCGTTCGAGAACAACGAGGTAGGCTCATACCGCCGCGAGTTCACCATCCCTGCCGGATGGGAAGGTCGCCGTGTGGTGCTCGCCGCCGAAGGTGTTTCCTCGTTCTTCTACGCCTGGGTCAACGGCCAGTACCTCGGCTGCAACATGGATTCCAAGACGGCCGCAGAATGGGATGTCACCGACTATCTCGTGCCGGGCAAGAACGTTGTGGCCTTCGAGGTCTACCGCTGGTCTTCGGGCAGCTATATGGAGTGCCAGGACATGTGGCGCCTGAGCGGCATCGAGCGCGACGTATATCTCTATTCGACCCCCAAGACTTTCATTTCCGATTTCCGCGCAGTCGCCTCCCTCGACAAGAAAGCCTACAAGGACGGCGAGTTTGAGCTGACTGTCGACCTCCAGGGGCTCCCCGAACCTCCCGCCGCCCCCAAGAAAGGACAGAAGAAAGTTAAAGCCAAGGATTTCAAGCCCTTTACTATCGGCTACAAGCTTTTCGGGGCCAACGGAAAGATAGCTGCTGAGGGTGCTGAGAACGCTTCCGGCATTGTCAGCTTAAACGCTGTGCTTCCCGATGTAAAGGCGTGGTCCGCCGAGCATCCCAATCTTTACACCCTCGAGCTTTCCCTTAACGACCCCGAGGGGAACCGCACCGAGCTGGTAGGATGCAATGTCGGTTTCCGCACGACCGAGGTAAAGGACGGTCTATGGCTGATGAACGGCAAGCGCGTTATAGTCAAGGGCGTTAACCGCCATAGCTGGGATAAGCTCGGCCACTTCGTCACACCCGAGACCGAACTCCGCGATATCGAGCTGATGAAGCTCAACAACATAAACACCGTGCGCAACTGCCATTATCCGGCAACCCGCAACTGGTACCATCTTTGCGACAAGTACGGCATAATGGTAATCGACGAGGTGAATTTCGAGAGCCACGGCTACGGCTACAAGGAAGAGGCGATGGCTAAGGATCCGATGTGGATTCCCGCGGCCATGGACCGCACTAAGCGTGCCTATGCCAAGAGCAAGAACAATCCCTCGGTTTGCTTCTTCTCGCTTCAGAACGAGTCGGGCAACGGCGTGGTCTTCGAAGAGACGTATAAATATATGAAGGAGGTCGAGCCTAACCGCCCGATTCAGTGCGAGCGCGCTCTCGAAGGCTGGAATACCGACATTTATGCCAATATGTACCGTCCGATTAACGTCGTAATCGATTACGCTTCCAAGCCCGAGAACAAGCCTTACATCCTCTGCGAGTTTGCCCACGCGATGGGTAACAGCGTCGGCGGTCTCCGCGACTATATGAACGTGTTCGAGAACCTGCCGAAGGCTCAGGGTGGCTGCATCTGGGACTGGGTTGACCAATCGTTTATCGAGACGGACTCCTTGGGTCGCCCCTACTATACCTATGGCGGCGACTACGGACCCAAGATGGAAATTCCATCGTCGATGGCCTTCTGCTGCAACGGCCTGATTACCAGCGACCGCAAGGAACATCCCCATATGCAGGAGGTTAAGAAGGTCTACCAGTATGCCAAGGCCCGTATGATGGACACCTCGAAACTGGCCGTCAGCGTCCGCAACTGGTACGACTTCTCCAATCTCAACGAGCTGAAACTCAACTGGAAAGTCAACACTGCCGACGGCAAGGTGATTATGTCGGGCGCTATCGACAATGTCAACTGCGCGCCCGGTGATTCCGTTTTGCTTCAGCTTGGCAATGCCCCGGTGCTCTCCGAACCGGCGTATCTCGACCTTTCGTGGACTACCAAGAAGGCTTCCGGCCTTGTGCCCGCGGGCTACGAGGTCGCCTATGACCAGTTTACCATCCCCGCCGCCAATCCCGCGGCAGTGGTTGCTGAAAAGCCCCTGAAGCTGAAAAAGAAAGGTGATGTTTATTCCAACGGCGAACTTTCCTTCACCGTCGACCCAGCGACCGGCGCGATTTCGTCAGTAAAGGTTGCCGGAGTTGAAAAACTCGCGGCTCCCATCGAGTTGTCGCTCTACCGTCCGATGACCGAGAACGATGCCGCAGGCGCTGGTTCAGGTAAGTTCTGGGCAAAGGAAGGGCTGAAAAACATCTCCTTCCAGGCCGGAAAGGTTGAGCTGAAAAAGAATGTGCTGACCGTCCCGTTCACCGTAAAGGGTGATGCCGGACAGAACGTAGGAACCGGCTCATACGCTGTCTCCATCCTTCCCGGAAACAAGATGGACGTAACGACGACCTTCGACCCAGATACCGCCGTGGTGACCTCCCTCCCCCGTGTAGGCCTGACCTTCCGTGTTCCTGAAGCCGACTGCGGTAAGTTCACTTTCGTAGGCCGCGGCCCCGTGGAGACTTATAACGACCGCAACTCCGCCGGACGCATCGGCACCTACACGATGACCCCCAAGGAGAACTTCCATAACTACGTTGTGCCCCAGGCGACCGGCAACCATACCGAAGTCAGCCGCCTCACGCTCGGCGACGGAATCACCATTACCGCTCCCGAACTCTTCCAGGCCGGGGTAACCCCCTACGATGACGCGACCTATGGAGCTCCGACCTGGGCGCAGCAGACCAAGGAGGGTATCCGCGGCCATATCAAGGACCTCAAGGACGACGGCAAGGTTACCGTCCACATCGACGCCGCCCAGATGGGTGTCGGAACCGCCACCTGCGGCCCCGACGTCCTCCCGCAGTACCGCGTCCCCGTGGCCCCCACCACCTTCTCCTTCACCTTCTCCTTCTGATCCGGCTCAACCAATCACATACGATACGACAGCGCCGCGTCCAATCAAAGACGCGGCGCTGTTGCGTTTATTAGTTGCGTTTATCAGAGGTTGTCGAGGTAGGCGGTGAGGGAGGCGTCGGGGGGAAGGCCGATTTTCTTGCGGAGGCGGTAACGGGCCATCTCGACAGACTTGTAGGAGATGTTGATAAGCGGGGCGATTTCCTTGCTGGAGAGCCCCATCTTGATGTAGCAGCAGAGACGTTTGTCCGAGGAGCTGAGATTGGGGTGGAGCTCCATAAGCCTCTTCGTATAGTTGGCGTAGACGATGTCGAAGTTCTTGTTGAAGGTTTTCTGGTCTTCGTCGTGGCTGATGTTCTCTTCGATGGAGTTCTGTATTCTCGAAAGCATGCGCTGGGCCGCGGGAGCTCCGATGTCGGTTGCCGACAGTTCCTGTATCTTGGCGAGCTTGTCGGCGATTTCACGCAGAATCTCGTTCTTGCGGATAAGGCTCATCGTAGTGCTGCTGAGTTCCTGGCTCTTGTGTTTGATGTCCTGTTCGAGCTGTTCTGATTTCAGAGTGGCGATTTCGTAGTCTTTTACGAGCGATTCCTGTTTGGCGCGGGTTCGTACCGCCTCTAATTCCTTTTCTTTTCTCAGCTCGAGGTCTTTGCGAGTCTTGCGTGTCCAACGGCGCAGCAGCCAGTAGATGGAAAACAGGGCAAGCGCGATCAGGATCAGGTACACGGTTTTGGCGATGCCGGTCTTGTACCAAGGGGGAAGTACCCGGAGCCGGAAGAGTGCCTCTCCCCCCTTTCGCGTGCGAGTGTTGAGTGTCCGTAGATGCAGGGTGTAGTTCCCTTCGGGAAGCCGGGTGTATTCTCTTGCCGGTTCCTCTGTGTAAGGGGTCCAGGCGTGGTCGTAATTCTCGAGATACGAACTGTACCTTACGGCTCCGGCAGAGCGGTATTCGGGGCATGCGAAGTCGAAGCGGAGGGAGTTTAGGCTGTATGGCACATCGAGCGACGCTGCTGTCGACCTCCTTTCCGGTGCCGCGCGGTAGACCAGGGAGTCCCGGTTGGCGTACACCGCGCTTATGAACGGCTGCGGTTCTTCGCCCCTGTCGGAATGGTGGTGGGGATCAATGTTCCAGAATCCGTCCTGGGTGGATACCAAGAGCTGGTTGCCCGAAATTAGGTTGA
The DNA here is from genome assembly GCA_910585755.1 of uncultured Muribaculaceae bacterium. Taxonomy (GTDB): domain Bacteria; phylum Bacteroidota; class Bacteroidia; order Bacteroidales; family Muribaculaceae; genus UBA7173. The sequence continues at coordinate 38,575 of CAJUFH010000005.1, forward strand.
GATGTGAAAAACCTGGAATGATGCTGCCAGTCATGGATTTAAAAGAGGCGGAATCCACGCTGAACCGGCCGTCGCTCCCCGCTACCGCGAGGTCGATGCCGGAATTATGCAACACGGCGAGCACCGAGTCCGACAGTACTTTCAGCGATCCTCCGGTACTGTGGCCGAAAATGCCCGCCAATTCCTTATCAGGGAGGATTTTCTCGGTCATCGGGTCAAAATAGTAGAACCCGGCAGAAGTGGAGAACACGACGCGACCCCTATATAGTGTTACGGTGTTGTTGTTATTGTCGGGAAGTCCGTCGTTGGCGCTGAACAGCCTGACGCGGTCAAAGCCGTTGGTCGCTGGATTGAAGTGGAGCCTGTATATGCCTTTGCGCCAGTGGGGCATCCAGATGTTGCCCTGTCGGTCCTGGATGAAATCCCCGGCTATGTCGTCGTAACCCTCGACAGCGCCCCGGTCAGTCCAGCGGCCTGACTTGTTTTCCAGCAGATGGAAGCGCTGGTAGGTTGAGGCGAGCGCCATTCCCGGCATCCCGGCGAGAGGACGCACCCTCATCGTTCCGCTCGGACCGATAACCTGGTACAGCGGCTCTCCGCTGTTTTTGACGAAGATTCCGGCATCGGTGGCGACGAACATTTCCGACCCGTTGTCGGTGATAGACCATACCTGTCCGCGGGCTTCCTGCCGGAAGGTCATGGGCGACGGTGCGGGACGGAAAGGGTAGGGGGCTGAATAAAGTCCCTGGTTGGTTCCGAAATAAACGTTGTCGCCGCGCCGGATAGAGACGTAGCCCGCACCAATCGGATTGAGGGGACCGGTAAGGTTGGTGAGCGGTGTGTTGTAGACGGCGTAGTCAAGCCCGTTGTCGAGCGACAGCCATATGTTTCCGGCAATGTCGAAGTAGGCCGAGAGCACGGTGTTGTTCTGCAGCCCGCTCTCCTTGTTTATGAAGTCGGTGCGTCCTGTTGAGAAGTTTTTGACTACCGCGCCGCGGTTGACGGTCCCGAACACGTAGCTGTTTCCCTGGTGGGTCGCGCTGAACAGCAGGTTGTCTTTCAGAAATGGGTTTATGTCGCAGTCGAAAGGCTCTGCCGTAATTCCGTCATAAATATAGAGGCCGTCGGCCGAGGTGCCGATGAGCATCTCAGCCCCGTCGTTGAACGGGAGCATCGCCATTATTTTTTTCCCGGCAAGGTTCTCCGTGCCTCCAAGAGGGGTGACGTTTGCCCCGTCGACGCGGAGGATAGATCCGTTCTCAAGTGCCACGAAGGCGAGGTTCCCGAGCTGCGAGGTCCGCGAGATGCGGCTTCGGGCGTTGTGGCATTGCAGCGCCTCGCCGTCGAGGCACAGCAGGTGGTAGTCGCTTTGGAACCAGATCTTTCCGTTGCTTTTCACTATCTTCCAGACCTCCGACAAAGGGGGGTGCAGCTCCGGGAGCCCGGAAGAAAGGGATGTGTAGACCAGCTCCCCCGACAGCGAGTCCGGAGCAAAGTAGCCGAACTCCGCAGAACCTCCGGCATATATCCTCCCGGTTCCCTCCTCGAACATCAGCGAGCGCACGGTCGTGAAGTTAGGAAGCTCGTACCTTCGCCACCGGGCACCGTCGAAAGTCAGGAGCCCATCGCGGTTGGCCACGTATAGCTGTCCGACGCTGTCCTGCACACATTCCCAGTTTTGCGCCCCGCTCCCGTATGTCTCACGCCCGAAGTTGCGTACCGGCACGAATCCGGCTCCGGCGGCTGCGGCCGACAGGACAGACAAAAGAATCGTGAGCGATACCAACAATGGCCGGAAATATGATGTCATGATATGGTTAGCGTTTGTAAGTGGGCGCAAGTTAATAAATAATGCCGTGTAGGGTCTGATCGAAATATATGTTATAAAACATAAAAATACCAAAATGTTGTTATTTAACAAATTACCAAGTTATTGTAGGGGGATGGTAGGGGCATTTTTTGCTGGTTGTAGAGTCGGGATAGGGGTCTGACTATTGCAGAAAGCCTGCCGAGGCAGTAATTTTGCAGCGTCGGAAGTTGCAATCGCGCTCCGATGGCAATGAAGTGTCGGCGGCTCTGTCGCATCTTCAAGCCTTGAAAGTCTTTAACCCGCACACGCAAGTTAACAACGCTAATACCATTCATAATAATATGAACAAGGCAATCATTTCATTTTTCTTACTCCTGGTAGGGCTCGCGGCCTCCGGCCAGGGAATATCCGTTACCGGAAACGTGACTTCCGCAGAGGACGGCGAGCCTTTGATCGGCGCGACGGTGCGGATTAAAGGAGAGTCTGCCGGGGTTACGACAGATATCGACGGCAATTATATTATAAATGCGAAGAAAGGCTCGGTGCTGCAATTCTCATATGTAGGTTACGAACCGACCGAGGAGACCGTCAAAGGTGCCGGGCCTATAGATGTAGCGCTTAAACAGCAGTCCAACATGCTTGACGAGCTGGTCGTGATCGGTTACGGCGCCGTAAAGAAGAGCGACCTGACAGGCTCTGTCAGCAGCGTCTCCTCCGACAAGCTGACGAAGACTCCTGCCGCGTCGCTTTCCAACGCGCTCCAGGGCCAGGTTGCCGGCGTGACGGTCAACTCGTTGACCGGGCGCCCCGGCGCAGGCGCCGAGGTGCGCATTAGAGGTGTCGGTACTGTCAACGGATCCTCTCCTATATATGTAGTTGACGGCGTTATTGCCGACGACATCGACTTCCTGTCGCCCAACGACATCGAGCATGTAGAGGTGCTTAAGGACGCTTCCGCCACCGCCATCTACGGCTCGCGCGGCGCGAACGGCGTGATTATCGTCACCACGAAAGGTGGCGGCCTCAAGCAGCCCACCCACGTTACCTTCAACGGCTATATAGGCGTGCAGCAGCGCTGGAAGAAGCTCAAGGTGATGAACGCCAAGGATTTCGCTGACACTTACGTCGCGATTAACGGCAACGCTGCGGCCAAGAAGATTTACGCCGAGCAGGGATTCAACCAGTGGCTTAACCTCTACCAGGGTGTCCGTTCCTCCGATTATTACCCCACGGTTTACAACGCCGAGACCAATCCCGACGGCTTCGACTATTCGGCGGTCGATACCGACTGGCAGGACGAGGTGTTCCGCAACGGCCTGATTCAGAACTACCATCTTTCCCTCGACGGCGGATCCGACCGCATGACCTACTCTATGTCGGCAAGCTGGTTCGGCCAGGAAGGCATCATCATCGGTTCCGATTACCAGCGCTTCACGGCCCGTCTCAACACCTCCTTTCAGGCATTCCCCTGGCTGAAGGTCGGCGAGAACATCACCTTTATGTCGTCCGTGGCAAAGAACGCTTACGAGAGCGGCGACAACTCGGAGAGCGCCGGAGCCAACATCCTTTCCGCGGCCTTCGCGATGGCTCCTTGGGATCCTACCCGTTATCCTGAAGGGTATGTCAACCGCAAGGGTGAGGATATGGGTGGCCGTATCTCGGCCGGTTCCAACTTCAAGAACGTCACCAATCCCCTTTCGATGGTCGAGTATTCCCATCCGAAGGTCAACAGCGAGCGCTTCGTCGGCAACGTGTTCCTCGAACTGACCCCGGTAAAGCATTTCAACCTCCGTTCCAGCTACAGCTTCGACTACCGCCTGACCCGCGACAAGAGCTTCATGGATTCCTACGAGGTTTCTGCCTACGACAAGCGCGAGAAGAACTTTCTCAGCTCCTCCATGGCCCGCAGCTACTATTGGAACGTGGATAACATCCTGACTTACAACAATACTTTCGGGAAACACTCTCTGACCGCCATGGCCGGTTTCACTCTCGAGGAGTATAACTACTACTCGATCGGCAACTCCGGCTCGAGCATCCTCAATCCCGTTGAGCGCAACTGGTACCTCTCGCAGGTTACCGACGACTTCGGAACCCCTTCCGACGGCGTGGCCCGCAACCGCCGCCAGTCCTGGCTCGGACGTATCAACTACTCGTTCGACAACCGCTACTTGCTGACGGTCAACTTCCGCGCCGACGGCTCCTCGAAGTTCGCCGAGAACCGCTGGGGCTACTTCCCCTCCTTCGCTCTCGCCTGGAGGATGAGCAACGAGTCGTTCCTCAAGGACTTCCAGCCCCTCAACGAGCTGAAGCTGCGCCTTGGCTGGGGCAAGGTCGGCAACGACAACATCAGCAACGACGCCTTCGTGCTGAATATGTTCAACAACGGCCCGACATTCGTCGATTATGTGCTCGGGGCAGGGCAGGGGCTGGTTAACGGCGCCGCCGTTCTCACCTGGATTAACAACGGCGGCCACTGGGAGAACACCGAGCAGTGGAGTGCCGGCGTGGACTTCAACTTCTGGAACGGCAAGCTCTCCGGCTCGATTGACGGCTTCATCCGCGACACCAACGACATGCTGATGAGCGTCAATGCTCCCGCCCATGTCGGCAACCGCTATTCCAGCACCGCAAACGTCGGCAAGGTCCGCAACAAGGGTATCGAAATCTCGCTCGACCATTCGATGCAGGCCACCCGCGACTTCCGCTATTCCGTAGGGGGCAACGTCTCCTTCATCCATAACGAGCTGACCGAGCTTAACGGCGGCGCCCCGATTTACACCAACTACGGCCAGGTACAGGTTGTTGACCGCGGATTTCCCCTCTACTATTTCTGGGGCTACCAGTACGACGGTATCTACCGCACCGACGAGGAGGTTCTCGAATACCTCCACGGTTATACGGCCGCCGACACCCCCTTCCATGCCGGCGACGCGAAATACCGCGACAACAACGGCGACGGCGTCATCAACGACAAGGACCGCGTGAACCTCGGCTCCTCGATTCCCAAAATCAACTACGGCATCAACCTCGGCGCGTGGTACCGCGACTTCGACCTCCAGCTCTTCTTCCAGGGTGTCGCCGGATCGAAAATCTACAACCAGATGCGCCACCGCCTGGAGAGCAACGGCACGACATCTGTCCTCGACCCGATCATGGCCGACGCCTGGACACCCGAGAACACCGGTGGCTCCATCCCCAACCCCCGCAACACCGTCAACTACTACGTTTCGGACCGCTTCCTCGAGAGCGGCAACTACTTCCGCCTGAAGAACGTGCAGCTCGGCTACTCGCTTCCCAAGTCGGTACTCGGCGAGCGCGGTCTCAGCAACTGCCGCTTCTATGTGCAGTGCTCCAACGTTTTCACCCTCACCAAGTACAAGGGCTTCGACCCCGAGGTCAGCGGCGGTGTCGACTACGGCAACTACCCCCAGAGCCGCACGTTCATCTTCGGCGTGAACATCACATATTAAACTCTCCGGAACCTACCTGTCGGACTTTTTCAAAAATCAACATCTGCCATGAACCCCATTTTCAGCAAAAATATACTCAAAGCCGGATTCCTTGCCGCCGGACTGGCCCTGACGGGCTGCAACGACTGGCTGTCGGAACCGACTCCCGGCTCAACCAAGCTCGAAGACTTCTTCGTGTCGGGTGATGCTTGCGAGCAGGTCATCAACGGCTGCTACGCTCCCCTGGCCTGGGAATACAACAACAGCTACTTCTCGGAGTGGTTTATCGGCGACATCGCCTCTGACGACGCCCTCAAGGGGGGCCAGAATATCGCCGACGGAGCCGACGCCTACGACATCGACAATTTCAAGACCAACGCCAACAATAACATCCTTCTTGACTACTACCGCGCGAAGTACCAGGGCATAATCCGTTGCAATCTCGCACTGAAACAGGTTGGGGCGTATGAGCCTGACAAGACCATCAGCGAGAGCGAGCGCGACCGTCTACTCGGCGAGGCCTACTTCCTCCGCGCGATGTATTATTTCCAGCTCGTCAGGGTGTTCGGGGGCGTGCCTCTCGTCCACGACGTGCTTGACTCCTCCGACCGCTGGCAGCAGCCCCGCGCTACCGCCGAGAAGGTCTACGAATCGATTGTCGAAGACCTCAAGAATGCCGAGAAGATGCTGTGGGCCAAGAGCGCCTATCCAGCCGAAGACCTCGGCCGCGCTACCCGCGGCGCCGCCCGTGCCATGCTCTGCAAGGCATATCTTTATATGAAGAACTATGACGAGGCTTACACTTGGGGCAAACTCTTCGTTGACGAGGAGTACAAGGCCGGAGAATACTCCCTCTGCCCGGTGTTTACCGACAATTTCACCCTCGCCGGGGAGAACGGCCCAGAGAGCATATTTGAAATCCAGTACGCCGAAGACCCGACAAGCGACTACGGCGAAGGCTTCGGGTTCACGAGAGGTACCTTCTCGGTTATCCTTACCCGCCCCCGTATGAGCTCTCTCGGCGGCAACAGCGGATGGGGCTGGAACCATCCGACCCAGAACCTCTACGACGAGTTCGAGCCGGGCGACACGCGCCGCGAGGCCGCTGTCGGAGTTCCCGATGCCGCCGGGCTTCAGGAAACGGAAGTGAACTATCTCGGTTCGCCGTACTACAACAACAAGACTTCCATGAGCGAGGGGGGCACATTCCCCTCTCTCGACCATCACAGCCGCGGCCCGCTGAACTACCGTCTGATCCGCGCATCCGACGCTCTCCTCCTCTTCGCTGAGGCGGCTCTGGAAAGCGGCAAAGACCTTGACGGCGCGAAATGGGCTTTGGAAGAAGTCCGCGCCCGCGCCCGCGCCAACTCGGCAGATCCCGCCGCGCTACCCGAGTTCCCCGGCTACCTCGGCTATGTCGACGATGCTGCGTCGCTCCGCTCCGCGATCCGCCACGAACGCCGCGTGGAGCTGGCTATGGAGGGCCACCGCTGGTTCGACCTCGTGCGCTGGGGAATCGCCGCCCAGGTAATGAACAAGGATAACGGCACTTATGGCAGCAACGAGACTGAAGAAGCCCGAGCCGAAATGGCCAACTTCATCGCAGGAAAGCACGAACTCTTCCCCCTCCCCTCCGAAGAAATCGCCCTGAATCCTATGGACCAGAACCCCGGTTATTAATATGCCGGGGCCTTGTTCCCCCCCCAAAAAAAATAACTTTACAAACAAATATTTATCAACCTGTTACAGTTAAAAACTATCATGAAAAAATTTACTCTCGTAGCGGCAGCGGTCATGACCGCCATCGCGGCACAGGCTCAGTACACCGTGAATCCCTCCACAGCGGAAGTCATCAAGGGTGGCGTAAGCTCCGTTGACTATATCATTCTCTCCGAGGCAGCGATTGCCGACTTCCAGAAGTCCGGCGCCAAGATGAACTATGTCGGCCCGTCGCCCGACGAAGGCCGCAACCTCTGGTACTGGAGCGGTCTGGTGCCCGGTGATGAGTCAAATCCCCGTGTCGACATGGAAGAAGGGGGATATACCTCTGTCGAGGTTGCTCCGACAGAAGGATGGTCCGGCGCCGGCTTCGCGATTGCCGAACCGGGCGTGAACCTCTCCCATATGGACGACAACACGATCTTCCACCTCGGTTATATGACCCCGACCGGCAACGCTCCCGCCTCCATCGCGATTATCCTTCTCGACGGCAAGAAGACGGTCAACGGCGTTGAAACTATTTCCAGCCCCGCTAAATTTGCCCTTGGCGAAGCGTTCAATGACAACGGCGTGATCTTCCCCTCTGTCGGTCCCAAGGCAACCGACGACTGGCAGGGCATCGAGATTACCCTTGCGAACCTGAAAAAAATCTGGCCAACCTTCGACCTTAAGAACAAGGACGCATGGGAAGGCAACATCATGTCGTTCCTCGGCGGCGCTGTTAAGGGCCAGACCTTCGCGTTTGACGCTGTTTACTTCTACAACCGCGGCAGCGAGGCCGGTATCGACGCCGTTGAAGGAGAAGCGGCCGACTTCGTAGTTACCGCCAACACCATCAACGTTATGGGCGCCAACGGCATCCAGCTCTACAACATCGCCGGCCAGCTCGTGAAGGCTACCGAAGGCACCACCCTCGGCATCGACAACCTCGCTACAGGCGTGTACGTTGCCAAAGCTGCCAACAAGACCCGCAAAATCGTCGTAAAGTAAGTAGCATATAGATAGTAGATTCAATGGCTGAAACCCGGGGCCCGGACCCCGGACCCCGGGTTTCTTTCTAACCAATGTCTGCTGCTCCCAATACTTTTATCTGTTTCCGAAGCTAATCATTCCATCCTCAATCCAATCATTGAATACAAATGAAAACGTCGTTTATACTCGCCGCATCTCTCCTCGCTATTGTATTGCCTCAGACCGCCGATTCCGCCGAGCCGCAGGAAGGTTCGGGCGCTACGGACGGATATTCGCTCGTATGGCAGGAACTGTTTGACGGCCAGGAACTCAACCCGCTCCGATGGGATATCGAGGTGAACGGCTCAGGGGGTGGAAACAACGAGCTGCAATACTATACCGACCGCGCCGAGAACGTGCGCCTGGGCGACGACGGCAACGGCAACGGCTGCCTGATTCTGACTGCCCGCCGCGAGAACTATTCCGGCAAGAACTTCACCAGCGGCCGCGTCAACTCCAAGAACCGCATCGCTTTCAAGCACGGAAAAATCGAAGCCTCGATCAAGCTCCCCCGCACGGCCAACGGCCTCTGGCCCGCTTTCTGGATGATGGGCAACGACTACGACGAGGTAGGCTGGCCCAAGTGCGGCGAGACCGACATCCTCGAGATGGGTAACGCCGAGGGTATCAAGCACGGAACCCAGGAGCGTTTCTTCAACGGCGCGTGCCACTGGGGCCAGGGTTGGCCCGCTGCCTCCTATGCGAAGTCTACAACCAAGACATACTCCCTTCAGGACGGCGAGTTTCACCTGTTCACGGTAATTTGGGACGAGAACGCTATTTCGATGTATGTCGACCTCGACCGTCAGCCCAGACAGAACCCGTACTATAAAATTGACATACCCGCCGACGACCCCGACAATGAATGGTCGGCAGGAAACTACTTCCACAAGGATAACTTCATCCTCTTCAACCTCGCCGTCGGCGGCGATTTCACCGGCCTTCACAACGCGTCGGACATCACGGCACTTAACGACGGCAACGGCAACGAGGCGTCGATGTACGTCAACTACGTAAGAATCTATCAGAAAGGTCTTACGACAGAGAACCTCGACGCCCTGGATCCCGGCGACCGCGACACTTCGGCCGGAGTTAGCGACATGATTGCCGAAGATAACGGACGCATCAGTTTCGACGGCACTACCGTCACCTCGGCTCATCCGAGCCTCGCGCTGTACTCCCTGAGCGGCCTGAAAGTGGCCGCTACAGATTGCGGCGTGCTGAGCGTCGACTCTCTCAGCCCCGGTGTCTACCTGGCTCACAGCCCCCTTCATACCGAAAAAATCTGTATCCGCTGAGAAGTTTTATCCGGCTTCTTCAGCACTCCCACTTTTTCTCTCCGAGAACCCGGACCTGAGCCGGTCGGAAAGCCAGCTCTTTGCCACCATTGTACCCATACGAGAACAATTTGACATACAACATATAATGAATAAGAACATCATAACAGCCATCCTCGGCGCGACCTGCTGCGCGTTTTCCGCCGCGGCGCTGACGGAGGCTGAAATCGACAGCCGCGTCAACGACCTCATCGGCCGTATGACGCTCGCCGAAAAGGTCGGGCAGCTCAACCAGCGCTCCGGTTTCGGCTATGCCGACGAGATGGTCGGACTGGTCCGCGCCGGCGGAGTCGGCTCTATTCTTAACGAGACAGACCCGGAGATTGTCAACAAGCTCCAGCGCGACGCGGTAGAGAACAGCCGTCTCGGAATCCCCCTGATTTTCGCCCGCGACGTAGTTCATGGCTTCAAGACAATCTTTCCCATCCCTCTGGGCCAGGCCGCGTCTTTCAATCCCTCGCTTGTTGAAGAAGGGGCGCGGATTGCTGCCGACGAGGCTTCGTCGGTAGGTATCCGCTGGACCTTCTCCCCGATGGTCGATGTTTCCCGTGACCCGCGTTGGGGGCGTATCGCCGAGAGCTTCGGCGAGGATACCTACCTCTCGTCGGTCCTCGGAGTGGCTATGATAAAGGGGTATCAGGGTGACGATCTCTCGAAGCCGAACACCATGGCGGCTTGCGCGAAGCATTTCGCCGGTTACGGCGCCTCAGAAAGCGGGCGCGACTACAACACTACCTGGATTCCCGAAATCCAGCTCCGCGAAACATACCTGCCCCCCTTCAAGGCTGCGAGTGATGCCGGGGCGGCGACTTTCATGTGCTCTTTCAACGACATCAACGGCATCCCCTCGTCGGGTAACCGCCATCTGCTCCGCGACATCCTGCGCGATGAGTGGGGATTCAGGGGGGTGATGGTCAGCGACTGGGGCTCGATTGACCAGATGATTCCCCACGGCTTCAGCCGCGACCGCCGCCACGCCGCCGCGCAGGGGGTAAACGCCGGGGTCGACATCGATATGGAAAGTTACGCCTACTGCTCCCATCTCGAAGACCTCGTCAACAAGGGTGAGGTCTCCATGGCCGCCGTTGACAGCCTCGTGGCAAACGTGCTCCGCCTGAAATACCGTCTCGGCCTCTTCGACAATCCCTATGTCGATATCAAGACCTCGCGCCGCTTCTACGCCGACGCGTCGCTCGACGCGGCACGCCGCGCGGTTGAGGAGAGCGCGATCCTCCTGGCTAACAACGGGGTGCTCCCCATTGACAATAATAAGGTAAGAAAGATAGCGGTAGTCGGCCCGATGGCTAACGCCCATCACGACCAGGTTGGTACCTGGGTGTTCGATTTCGAGAAAGAGCGCAGTGTGACTCCCCTGGAGGCGCTCCGTGATATGTACGGCGAGAAGAACGTGCTGTACGCCCCCGGTCTCGAATACAGCCGGCTCAACGACACCAAGGGCTTTGCCGCTGCCGTGAAGGCAGCGCGCAATGCCGACTTGGTGCTCTACTTCGGCGGTGAGGAAGCCGTCCTCTCCGGCGAGGCCCACTGCCGCACCGACCTTACGCTTCCCGGTGCGCAGAGCGCCCTGCTGAACGATCTTAAGGCTACCGGCAAGCCCGTGGTGCTTGTTGTGCAGGCCGGCCGTTCACTGGCTCTGGCTGAGGATGCCGCCCTGGCCGACGCCTCGGTGTTCTGCTTCCACGGAGGGACTATGGCTGGCCCGGCGCTTGCCAACCTCCTTTCCGGCAAAGTAAATTTCTCTGGGCGTTGCCCCCTCTCCTTCCCCCGCGCGTCGGGCCAGGTCCCCATCTACTATAACCGCAAGAACACCGGCCGCCCTGCCGCCGATATGACCCTGATTGACGACATTCCTCTGGAAGCCGGACAGACCTCTACCGGCTGCACGAGCTATTACCTCGACGCCGGCGACGGCGCTCTCTTCCCGTTCGGCTACGGACTGAGCTATACGACTTTCGCCTACACCGATCCCGTGGTTTCCTCTTCGGAAATCGCTCCCGACGGCTCGCTGACAGTTAGCTGCACCGTGAGCAACACCGGTTCCCGGGAGGGTAGCGAGGTAGCCCAGCTCTACATCCGCGACCATGTCGGCTCGTTGGTGCGTCCTGTCCGCGAGCTCCGCGGCTTCGAGAAAATTTCCCTGAAGCCGGGCGAAAGCCGCCGGGTGACTTTCACGCTTACCCCCGACGACCTCGCTTTCTTTACCACTCCGACAACCCGCATCGTAGAGCCGGGTGAGTTCAGTGTCTGGATCGCCCCTGACAGCAATTCCGGCAATCCGGCGAAGTTCAACGTCGTGGAATCTCCTTCAGTAGCAATCAATGACTGATAATCACTATGAAATACAATATTGTCATAATTTCCGCTCTCTTGGCTGCCGCGCTTCCCGCGGCGGCCAAAAGCCCTAAACGCGGTCTGAGCGAGAACCAGTTCCAGTTCAAGGCGCAGATGGCAGCTGTGGCTCCGGGTGTAACCTGGTTTTACAACTGGGGACCGGCGATGGGTAACTACCTTGCGAAAGAGGATGTGATGGAGTATGTCCCGATGTGCTGGAACGGTAGTTACGATGTCGACAAAATCCGCGCCTGGGCAGCCTCTCATCCCGAATGTAAGTATCTACTGGGTTTCAACGAGCCTAACTTCACCAACCAGGCAGACATGACTCCGCAGGCTGCCGCTGCGAAATGGCCCGAGGTCCAGGCGCTTGCGAAGGAACTGAACCTCAAACTTGTAGCCCCGGCGCTAAATACCTCCCCTAATCCACCTTACCAGGATCCGACCAAATGGATGGACGAGTTTGTGGCGATTGTCGGCAGCGACGCCTTCGACTATACCGCCGTCCACAGCTACGGAGGCGCCCAGGCTCTGAAAAATATCGCGACTACCTTCCACGACCGCTATGGCAAGGACGTGTGGGTGACGGAGTTCTGCTACTGGCCCGAGGAGGGTAACCCCAACAGCTATGTTTCGCCCGACTCACAGATAGCCTCGATGATGCAGAGCGTCGAATGGCTCGAGAAGACCCCCTGGATTTTCCGCTACGCCTGGTTCAAGGCGGTCGGCGATTCCAATGCCTCGAAAGGCCCCAACTACGGCTTGCTGATTTCTTCCAAAGGGGAGGCCGAGCGCGAGCTTTCCGACCAGGGCAAGGTATATGTCAATATGAGCACATTCGACCCCGAGGTTTACCACGCCGTGAACACCGTTGTTGCCGCCTCCGACTATATCACGCAGACGAACTGCCTGATGGGCGCTTCCAACGATCCATCGAACCCACTCCCTATCGAGATTACCCGCTTCAACGCAGGCGCGACTCTCGACTATCAGTTCGACGTTCCCCAGGCCGGGAATTACACTCTGATTCTCAGCGTCAGCGGCTTTGGGGAACCGACCCGGTTCGACCCCTCGATCGCGGTTTACTCGGTTGATGCCGACGGCGGCGACGGGACGACGCTTGCCTCTTTGGAGAAATTCACCCTCCCTAACAGCAACGAGGTTTATCAGAACCTCTCGTTCCCCGTGACCCTTCCCGCCGGGAAGCAGACGCTCCGCCTCAAGGACCTCGCTCCCTACAGCCCCAGCGGAATACGCATCGCGACCGTGGCTCTCAGTGACGGCTCCATGGATGCCGCTGTCGGGATGGTCGGCAACGATTCCGCCGAAGCCCCGCTTGATGTCTACACCCTCCAGGGCATTCGAGTCCGCTCCGCCGTCCCCGCGGCCACCGCTACCGACGGCCTCCCATCCGGCCTCTACATCGCAGGCGGCAAAAAAATCCTCGTAAACTAACCATCTAACCTATAACTATCCTAACATGAAAAAATTATTAGCAATGGTGTCAGTGGCGGCCCTTACCGGGCTGTCGATGATGGCTGCTATCGAATGGGGGTCGGTTGACAACCTCAGTCGCGGCGCAGCCGTTACCGTTTCGTCTAAATCAGAAGAGGCTGCCAGAATAACCGATAACGACGGTGGAACCCGTTGGCAGGCAATTCCCTCCACCCATAGGTTAACCAACGACTGGGCGCTTGTCGACCTCGGCGAAGTCAAGACCTTTACTGATGTGGAAATCTCATTCGAGGCTTCCCATGCCAAGAAGTACTCGCTTTATATCAGCGAAACCGCGATACCCTATGAAAGTCTTAACGGGAATGTCAATACCGAGGAAAACCCTCTGATGCTTGACTACAATAAGATTGACGCCGCATGGCTGGCTGCGGCAACCCCCGCGGCAATCGGAGAAGACGATACGGAAAACAGCTATACCGCATCCCATCTTTTCCCCGATGGAATCTCAGGACGTTATATTCTCGTTTATGCCAATGAACTGAACAACAACGGAAACCAGTATGGTCTTAGTATATTCGAGCTTCGGGTCGCCAACATTGAAGGCCGCGAGGATGTCGCCGCACTGAAGGTTACCGGCGCTTCCGCAAAGCCCGGCGTGGGCGCCGAGGTTACCGTTACGGCAGTCAACACTATCGGCGACCAGGTTTCTCTTGACAAATTAACCGACCTTAAACTGACTGCTTCCTCTGATGACGTGACTGTCTCAGGCGGAGAAAACGGCGTGTACACAGTAACTGGCACGACCCCCGGCGCATACACCCTTACCGCTACCGCCAAGTCAGGAGCGACTGAACTTTCCGCTACCGCTACTTTTACCGTAGAGTTCGTGTGGGACGGCGTTGAGAACGTAGCTACCGGCAAGAGCGTTCTCGGACGCGTGATTCCCGGTCTCGATAATCCCCATCCGTTTACCAACGCTGTCGACGGCGACGAGGCTACCTATTACGAGTATAACGGCGAGTGGGCCGGCGGAAACACCTGGCTTCTTATCGATCTCGGCAGCGAGTACTTCGTTGAGGCTATCGGTGCTTCTTACGGCGACAAGAGCGGCGGCATCGTGAAATTCGGATATGCGCTTGACAACACCGGCATTATGAATTTTGTCGGTAACAACTCGCAGTGGATGTGGGATAACGACAATGTTCCAGAAGGATGGTCTTTCAAGGCTGCTACCCGCGGCAGCAATGCGATTACTACCGTAACATATGCTGCCCCGGTCAAGGCCCGCTACATCGCTGTGCGCGATGCAGACAATCCCAACGGCAAGCCGCAGCTCCGCGAGGTATACGTGAAGGGTGAGCAGATTCAGCCCTCTGTAGCTTCCGATATGGAAATCACCTTTGAAAAGGGTGGTCTGTTTGTAGGAGAGACAACCAACGTCGGTCTGACTATTCTCGACCAGTACGGCAACCCCTTCGGAACAGCCGACGACGCCGTGATTACTGTTGAGGGTGGTGCTACCTATGCCGACGGCGTTATCACCGCTACCGCCAAAGGTGTTGTAACCGTTACCGCGACTGTAGGTGAGACTATGAAGACCGCCAACATCGTTGTTGCCGACCAGGCCGACTATTGTATGACCGGCGCTACCGTTACGAGCGATGAGTCCAAATCGCCCGCAGTTGCCGCTACCGACGGCGGTGCTGATCCCGCTGCCCATGGCGCGCTCTATGTAGTGACTGAAAATGAGTCCCAGGGCGAACACTCTCACTGGATTCTTGCCGACCTCCACAAGCCCTATGACCTCGATATGATTATCGCCATATGGGAAGGCGCTTGCCCTGCCGACTACGACGTGTATGTCGGCGAGACGGAGGATAACCTCGTCAAGCTCTACTCCGTTGCAGGCCACACCCAGAATACTTGGTACGACCGCTTCTCCGGCAAGGCAATGAAGAACGTTCAGTTCATCAAGCTCGTAACCACCAAGAACGCTACCGGCTACGGTATAAAGCTCTTCGACCTCAAGGCCTACGGCAAGTCCAATACTGTATCCCAGGCTACGGAAGTCAAAGTAGATGCAGCCGGCGACTATATTGCGACGGATGAGGAAATACAGATTTCAGCATCGGTACTCGACCAGTTCGGGGCTACGATGACCGACCAGCCGATTGAATATTCCTGCAAGCCCGCTACCGCTGCCGTTGTCAACGGCATGTTCAAGGCAGAGGTTCCCGGTATATATGAAATTACCGCAACCAGCGGCCAGCTCACTGGCTCGGCTATGATTAACGTCGTGGCTAATGCTTCCGACAAGATTACTACCAAGATGGTTGTGACTCTTAACGATACCGAAATAGAGCAGAATCCTTTCGCTGGCAACGAAATCCAGATGCCTGAGCTCCCCTCGACGCTGGTAATTGCCCTTGATAAGGTGTATGACTTTGACCTGATCAAACTTCGCTGGGAGGCAGCATGTCCGTCAGATTACACAGTAAAGGCTACATACGCCGACGGCTCGGAAGCGACAGTTCTCAGTGTTGAAGGCCGCGGCTTTATGGCCGGCGTTAATCCTGTCGACCGTGTCATCAATACAGCAACCTCGCAAAACGTGGTTTTCCGCTCCGCAGTCAACGGTACAGCGAAACTTAAAGAGATTACCAAGCTAACTGTCGTTCCTACCGCGAAGGACCATGGGTATGGGTTGCGCCTGTTTGGAATTGATGCCTATGGCGCTGTCAACGAAATTGTTTCAGGCGTTGAGGCTGTCGCGGCAGAAATGGGTGGCGTGGTTGACGTCTACACCCTGCAGGGCGTGAAGGTCCGCGCCGGGGTTGAAGCCGCCGAGGCTCTCGAAGGTCTGCCCAACGGTCTCTACATCGTTGGCGGCAAGAAGGTTGTTAAGTAACAGCCTGATTCCTCTACTGGCGAAACTTTTCACAAAACCTACATAATTAGCAAACTTGAAATGGTCGCCGCGTCACCCTCTATCGTGTGGCGCGGCGATTTTCATACCCTTGCAAAGGCGTTTTCAACAAAATAGAATTAACGAAATGATAAGAAAGATTGTCATAGCTGCGCTCGCCGCGGCTGTCGGAGGCGCTATAGCTCCGGCGCAGCAGCCGGTCAGGGCTGGGCGCGGCTCTTATGCCCCGTACCCTCCGCCATACAAGGCCCGCACAGACCAGCACGAGGGTTTCAACGCATCGAAAATGCTGACCCGCAAAATCTACGTCGACGAGACTGACGCCGCGGGACGGCAGCGCCCGATCCCGACGAACGACTGGTGGACCGACGTGATTAACAATCAGTTTTCCGGCGCTCTATGGAGTTATCCGGCCATGGTTAAAACCTCGGATGAGGGTGTCACCGTCGCCTATCCGACCTACTGGAACGAGAACGGCACGGAGGTCAAGCCCTCCGGCTGGATCCGCGTCCAGGGTGCGAACTTCACTGCCGCAGAGGCCCGCGCCGCCGACTGGCACGACTGGGACGTCGAAATCAACCTCCCCTCGGCCAACGGGGTTGAGAACATAAAGGCAACTCTTGTCCACGGCCAGCCCTTTACCTGGTTCGAGCTGACCGGCATCATGCCCGAAATAGCGTGTTCCGCAGCCCCGGAAATCGTCAGCCGCGATTCTGAAGGGGTGCTCCTGAAGGTCGGTAGCGACCTGTACGGACTCTACCTCCCCGCGGGTTATTCGGCTGAAGTAGAGGGTACTGTCGTCCGACTCGACAATATCTCCTGGATTTCTGCCGCGCTGCTTCCCGACGAGGCGTCTTATACAGAGTTCAAGCCCTACGCTGCCTCCATCGTAAGGAACACTGCGGTTTCCTGGAGCTACGACGAGGGCTCGTCGCGCCTGTCAACGACCTGGAAGGTCGAGGCCGAGAACCTCCGCTCTCCCGGTGCGGAGGCCCCGGTGATGCAGGGCTTCCTTCCCCACGCCTACAAACACGCCGTAAGCTCCTCAATCCAATATACCTCGACGAGCTATCTTACACCCCGCGGAACGATGAAGATGGCCGCGGCGGCCGACGGCGTTTTCCGCTACGAGTATCGGTTCAGCGGCATGCTCCCTTACTATGCGTCCCCCTCCGAGGGTGACTTGGCTGAGAACGGCTACGACCCGGCAATCATGAAGACCCTGATTGACGATTACGCCGCCCGCGGCTCGTTCGGGGGAGACACCTACTGGGGCGGAAAGGGGCTGACGCAGATGGCCCTCAATATGACGTTCGCTAAGCAGACCGGCAACGCGGCTGCCTACGAGCTGTCGAAACAGCGCCTCAAAGAGGCCCTCACTGACTGGCTGACATACACCCCCGGAGAGGAAACAAAGTTCTTTTCCTATTATCCCCGCTGGGGCGGCATGCTCGGTTTCGATGTCAGCTATGATTCCGACGCCTTCAACGACCACCACTTTCATTACGGCTATTTCATCTATGCGTCGGCGCTCCTCTGCATGGAGGACAAGGCTTTTGCCAACGGCTACGGCGAGCTGCTGACGATGATTGCGAAGGATTATGCGAACTACG
The DNA here is from genome assembly GCA_910585755.1 of uncultured Muribaculaceae bacterium. Taxonomy (GTDB): domain Bacteria; phylum Bacteroidota; class Bacteroidia; order Bacteroidales; family Muribaculaceae; genus UBA7173. The sequence goes on from CAJUFH010000005.1 coordinate 56,250, forward strand.
ATCGTGCCGACACCCGTTTCCCATTCCTCCGTAACCTCGACCCCTGGGCCGGACACTCCTATGCCGGAGGACTCGGCGACCACGGCAACGACAATGGAAACGGCCAGGAGTCTTCTTCGGAAGCGATGCAGGGGTGGGGCGGTGTCTACCTCCTCGGCGTGGCCCTGGGGGACACCGAGATGCGCGACGCCGGTATCTTCGGATGGATCACCGAGAGCCGCGGTACGGTAGAATACTGGTTTGACCGCGACCGCGTGCATCCAGAGCGCCAGCACAACTATGACTATACCCTTTACGAGCATCCCTATAATACCAATCTTACCTCCAAGGGGATAGGGTGGTGGACCTGGTTCTCCGGCGACCCGCTGTGGATGCACTCGATCCAGTGGATGCCCGTCTCCCCCTGCCTCAATTATCTTTCCGAGGACCTGGATTTTGTGAAGTGGGACTACGAGACGATGCGCGGTTCAACCGCCTATTCCTGGTATGAGAAGAACGGCGACGAGGCTCCGTTGGCCGACCAGTCTGTTGGTAACGTCGTGCTCTGCTATATGGAGCGCTACGACCCTGCCGGAGCGGCTGGGGTATTCGCCGAGGCCTGGAACCGCAACCTCGGAATCGCCCGCGGGATTGATACGGGGCATATATCTTATTTCGTTATTCACAGCCATCTGACCTACGGAGACATAGACTTCGAGGTTTCCGCCGACTGCCCGACGGCCAACGCCTACCGCCGCGCCGACGGCTCTATGACCTATATGGTCTATAACCCCGATGCTTCCGACAGAACTGTCAATTTCTACCGCTCCGGGGCTGTCGAGCGCACTGTCAAGGCTCCGGCAGGACGACTTACCGTGTTTGCCGCGCCAGCCGTCGCCAGCGGATTGGAAATAGCTTCCTCGGAGGGCGCTATGGTTCCGCCCGGCTCGACCACGCGGCTTTCCGCCCGCATTCTTGACCAGTACGGGGCCGAGATTTCAGGCGATGCGCCTGTCTGGAGCGTCAGCGCCGGAAACGCCTCGGTTTCGGAGATGGGTGTCCTTACAGTCGCCGCTAACGCCGCGCGGGGCTCCTCGGTCGCTGTCCGGGCCAAAAGCGGCAACCTCTCGGCCGACTTTGAAATCATTGTCAACGACCCGCCGGTTGTCGCGTCTGCCCGCATTGCCGGAATCAAGGAATTTGTGGAGACCGGGACCGCCTGCGCTTTCTCCCTCGAAGTGACTGACCAATATGGTAACGTCACCACCCCTGACGCAGAATGGAGCGTTACCGCCCCCGACGGATCGGTCGCGTACGCCGAGTGCGGGGAAGCCGTTTTCGAGCGTGCCGGAATACATACCGTTACAGCTTCCATACCCGGCAAGACCGTCACCGCGTCGCTGAAAGTGCTCCCCCCGCTCTCCAACGCGGCTCTCGGTGCCCCGGCCCGGTCGAGCAGCGAGGAGAACGCCGGAACCCTTACCAGCCACGCCACCGACGGCGACCTCTCGACCCGCTGGGGCTCGCAGCACTCCGACGACCAGTGGCTCGTCGTTGACCTCGGTTCCGACCATTATATCTCCTCTGTCGCGATTTACTGGGAAACAGCCTATGCCGCCGACTATGACATTGATGTCGCCCCGGAGGCCGAGCCGGAAGCTTGGAGTGTCGCCCATAGCGAGCGCGGACTCGGTAACGCCGGAAAGACCGTGCACCAGCTCGGGACCCGCGGACGATACGTCAGACTTCGTTGCCTGCGCCGGGCTACCCAGTACGGATATTCGCTCCACGAGATTGAAATCGGGGGTGTTCCTGTAACAACCTCCGACAACGCAGTCGTCGGCATCGACCTCACCGCTCCAGAGCTGATGATGGAAGGGGAGAGCGCGCCTGTCGCCGCCGCGTCGGTTGACTTCGGAGGCGGTTTCCGTACTCTCGACGAGGTAGAATGGAGCAGTGAGCCTGCCGGCGAGTTCGCCGACGGCGCTTTCCGCCCCCTCACCTACGGGGTGCACACCATTACCGCGCGCTATGGCGCCCTTACTGCGACCCGCCGCGTGCTTGTCGAGGAAGTCGTGCGCCTCGCGTCCCTGACCGCTACTCCCGACCGTCTGCTGCTTGTGACCGGCGAGGAGCGCCGTATAGATCTTGATGGTGAGAACCAGTTCGGGGGCGTATACCCCCTTGACGCGGCAACGGTAGTGGCAGTAGTGACTGATTCCGACGGTAACGAGGCCGCTCCTTCCGCCGCGTGCTATGATGCGGAGACCGGGATGTTCAAGGCCCGCGTCGCCGGTGATTACAAGATTGATTTCGAAGGGCTCGCCACCGTCTCGGCCCAGGTGCGCGATATTGCCGACGCCAATCTCGCCCTCGGGAAAGCCGCCCGCGCCACCTCCGCCGAGAACGACGGCCTCCGTGCCGCGATGGCTGTCGATGGTGACCTATCGACCCGCTGGGGGAGTGCCTTCGCAGATGACCAGGCGATTACCGTCGACCTCGGTGGCACATACCGTGTCAACAATGTGCGGGTCTACTGGAACAAACTTGCGTACGCTACCCGCTACACTGTGGAGCTGTCGCGCGACGGCATAAGCTATACCCCCGTCCATTCGCATTCTTCCTGGAACGGCGACACGGACGATGCCATGTTCGATGCCGTAGCTGCCCGCTATGTGCGCCTCACCGGCCACGAGCGTTCCACCCAGTACGGAACCAGCATCGACGAGCTGGAAGTCTATGGGACGGAGGTAGTGTCGTCGCTTGACGAATCCTTCTCAGACCCCGGTGCGGCAGTCGATGTGTACAACCTGCAGGGTATCAGGGTTCGTGCGGCGGCTCCCGCTACCGCTCCGACCTCCGGCCTCCTCCCCGGTGTCTACATCCTCCGCTCTCCTTCAACCTCGCTCAAGGTCGTAGTCCGCTGACATTATTATATATGATAGTAGCCCCGCATAGACCATTTCAGCGGCCTATGCGGGGCTACACTATCATTAGGGTATCGGCGGACCGTCAGCGTTTGATCGCGCGGCGGGTCTCGCGGCCGTAGGGAGTGATGGTCTCGATTATGTAGATGCCGGAGGGGAGGCCTGCGAGCGCGTCGGCGGGAGCGCCGTAGTATTCGGCGGCGGGTAGGCCGGAGATGGCATATACGCGGGTTGCTGTCACGGCGCGGTCGGCGGTTCCCTCTTCGATTCCGGCGGTATCGCCGATGGTGAACACCAGCTCGGACCCCTGGGCGGTAAGCGAGGTCTGGCCGTCATAGAGCACGGCGAAATAACGTTTGCCCGGCTCGCCTGAGGCAATCACGCCCGATGCCGAGAAGGGAGCGCTCTCGCCGGCGCTGATGAAAATATCGTTTGTCGTGAAGAACGTTTCCGCAGATACCTGTCCGGCGGCGTATGGGAAGATTACGACGGTGAGCGGCCGGCCGAAATATCCGGCGCTGCATTCCAGTGTGCCGCTGAAAGAGACGTTGTTCTTGTCTACCTTGTCAGGGTTCCCCTCGATGGAGAAAGCGGTTGCCTTGATGACCGCGTCTTCCGGCAAGGCATGCAGTTCTGTCGGTACTCCTTCGGAAATAATGGTGTTGTCGCTCTCCTTAACCAGGTAGAGGGTATATGTTCCGGGATTGGGATAGGCGCTTGTCGCGAAATGGTTGAATATGCCCGTATATTCCATATCGAACGATTCGCCGGGGAGAAGGTCTACGGCCAGCGGCTCGGCCTTTGCCACGGGAGTCGTGCCAGAAGCGAGGGTAGGGGTTACCGACCCCACAAACTCTGTCTCGCCGAGGTTCGTCAGTCGGGCTTTCATCCGGAAGAGGTTGCCGAGGTAGACGGGTGTGAGTACCTCTACGTTTTCCGCTCCGAGATTGCCGGTAGGGGAGTTTTCAAACGAGCATTTGCCATTGCTGATAGTCATGATCACGCTTTGCACTCCCGAAAGTTTTACCGGGAGTTCCTTCCATACGCCGTCGGTGCCGCACATCACCGGGGTGATTGTATAGCTGCCGCTCCGCAGCGTTGAGGGTATTACCGAGGTATAGCTTGAAAGCAAGCCGTAACGTTGCAGTGAGAAGCGCGTGGCGCCGGTACCGTATTTTACCTCGCCGGTCTCGTTGTTTGTGAATTTTATGCCGAGCGATCCCGACGCGTCGGTGATGGTGTAGTTCAGCACGCGGCCTCCGACATTAAGCTGGTCGCCGGGGCGCGTGTCGCCGGTAGTCTTGACCGGCGCGACAGCGAATCCCTGGTCCATCACCAGGTTGAGGTACACTTTCGACCCGGCCTTGGCTTTACGGATGTTTGCTATTACCGCCTGGCTGAAATTGTAGCCTGACGAGGAGCCGCCGATTCCCTGGCTTGCCGGGTCGAGCGCTGTCAGGCGGAAGAAGCCGTCGCTCGTTCCGCCCCAGCCCCAGTTGATGTGGAAAAATCCATCGGAGCTGTAGCCGTCGCATACGAAGGAGTGGCCCCCATCGCTGCTCGAACCGGAATATTGCACGGGCCCGTAGTCGCGCAACTGGCTGTAGATGAACTCCTCCCAGTCAAGCAAACCGAAGTAGTCGCGTTCGGCGTAGCGTATTCCTTTGTCGTAGCCGAAATAGTCTACAAGGGCGGCTGCGACATAAACGTCGGGAGTGCCGCTCTGGGTCGGGGAATACTGCATGTCGGTGCTGACTCCGCAGGAGTACATCAAGGTGGCCACGGCGCTCTTCTGCCGTTCGGTACCGGCTCCGTCGGCGTAGGAGTCAAGCATCGAGGACCAGTCGTATGTGATTTTGGAGAAATCAAGCGAAATCCACTCGTTGCGATAGAAATACTGGTGGTCGCCGGTTCCTTTTTCCGGCCATTTATGATAGGCCATGACCTGGGCCATCGCTGTCGCCACGCAGCCGGTCACTGAGCGTTGCCCGTTGTATGACGGGCAGAGGGCGTTGTATGGATAATCCTGGTTCCAGCGGGTCGCGGTCATCGGGTCGATCGCGGCGCGTTCCGGTCTGGAAACCGCTTTTGTCCCGGCCGGACGATCCGCGCTTTCAATCTGGCGCCCGTACTCCCCGAGCCACCATTTCATAGCGGGGGGCATCGCGTCAGGGTCGAACCGCCCGCTGTCCGAAAAGCCCAGGAGCGCTTCCGAACGGTCGTCGGCTCCGGCGAGTATGAAACCGCGGCCGTTGCCTGGCGTGAACACATAGACGGCCGGCCGGTCGGTTCCGGGCACGACTGCCGAGTAACTCAGGGCCAGTTCTGCCGGCTTAGCAGCGACCGCTTTCGCCGCGGCCGGGGATTTCATTATCCTCGCGAGCGCCTGGTTAGGGGTAAGGGTTGCCGCCTCCGCTGAGCTTCCGCCGATGGCTGACAGCACTGCGGCGCAGATTGCCGGAAATAGGTTTGTCTTCATCTGTAGGTATGAGTATTGTTAACTTGTATGAGGCAAAGTTAACACCAATTAAATTGAATAACAACACCTGTTGCCGCATTTTGTGACGGATTGCGGGGATATGGGAATCAAAATCGCCGTACATTCTCGCTAAGCGATAGCAAAATGACAGCAAAACAGATGCACGACCGCCCAAAACGGACTTGAAATTATGCAAAATGCATCAATATGCTTAAAAGATGTTAAACGCAGTTAAGGAAATTTTTATTCTCAAATTGAATTGCGTAGATTTGTAGCGAAAACGGTCAAAGGTTGTTAAAAGGCTCCGCTCCCTGACCGTATATAAACCGATCAATCGTATCTGTCTCATCAGGAGCCTCCAATTGAATATTCATAATAATTATGAAGAGAATCTACTCAGCTTTGGCGCTCTTCGCGGCCGCTGGATTATGCCTTTCGGCGCAATCCTACAAATCGGTGGCGGTGAACCTCGCGGATGGTAGCAAGACGGAAGTGAATCTGTCCGACGACCTGTCGGCCGCGTTCGACGACGAAAACCTGGTAATCACCGGTGGCGACCAGAACATTTCCGTGCTCCGTTCCTCGATAAAGTCGTTCACGTTCTCTGAAAAGGCATATTCGGGAATCGAACAGGTTGACGGCGGAGCGTCTGCTCCCGTCTTGGTTGGCGACAGCATGGTTTTCTCGGGCCTGCCCGACGGATCGGTCGTGGCGGTGTACACCGCCAACGGCGCCCTGGTGTCCCAGGCCGCCGTTAAAGGGGCTTATACGCTCGATCTCTCGACGCTTCCCGCGGGAACCGTCCTGGTGAATGTTAACGGAGTCGCTTACAAAATCGCAATAAAGTAATGAAGAAGCAACTTATGACAGCAGGCGCCGCGTGCGCCGCGACTCTCGCGATTTTCGCCGCGAGCGACCGCATCGACATATTCGACAAAGCCGGACAGTTCGTCTCCATAATGGTTGACGACATCGAGAACATAACCGTCGGGAAAGCAGCGGGGCAGGAAGGCTACAGCACCGTCAACGTATCGACCACTTACGGTGACAAGAGCCGCGAAATCGCGACAATGGGTGACGTGAAGTACACTCCCGTCGACTACGACAAGGCGAATGAAATCTCTGTTTCCCACGCTCCGAACGCAAAGGTTGTGCTTTACGACTGGCGCAACAATACCGACTACTTCGGGGAGGCACAGATTGACCCGACCAAGCCTGCCGACTGGCGCGGGTGTCCTCCCGACATGAATCCCCACTTTCTGATCGAAACCGACAAGGGATTCGCTTCAGAGTTTGCCGTCAAGGGATTATACACAGGGAAAGTGTATACCGACAATCCCAACTTCATTTTCTGGAGTCTGGCGGAGACAAACCTTCTCGGTCTCGACTCGTATTCGTTCGACATGCCTTTCGAGCCGGTCGAAATCAGCGCGACCTCCGTCGAGCTTGAGACATACCTCGGAAAGGAGTTCCTCGGGACATATACAGGCTTCATAATGTCGACCGGGCAGAGCCGCATCGCCCACAAGATGCCGGCTACACTGGCCGCCGAGTTCAAATTCAACGGCACGTACGTCATGAAGAGTACCGACGAGCATAATTTTGATTTCCTCGACCTCTTCGACTGGAACGAGGAGAAGAATACCTTCGCCTATGTGCCCTATTCCGGCCGTCCCGTCAATCCGATTGACCTTGAGGTCAAAACCGGCGTTACCGGGCGCTTCGTCGACGGCGGACTCCTTTTCGCGTCGTTCCACGACCTGCTGGAGGACAAGCCTGAAAACACCGTGCGCTATTTCGCGGCGAAAGGCGAATACGAGTTCACCATCGCTTCCGCCGACGCTTACAACAACCGTGTCCTGATCCAGGCTATGCCTGTCGGAGAGGGCGCTCCGCGATATTTCTATTCCGAATATTCCGATACTCCCGTAGAGGTCGCCTTGGAATACAGCTTCGGTAGCAACATCGGCGCCGACTGCACGGCCTTCGCTTCCGCTAATGGCGAAAAGCTCTTCAAGTATGACTACAAGGGCCCCGGCAACGACCCCGTGTTTACTTTCCGCGGCGCTGAATACGGCTCTTACACCGGCTCTGGCGACGCTCTGTCGCTTGACGGTTTCGGAGGCTGCACTCTTGGCGAAACTGCCGGTAAATATACTGTCAGCGGTGGGCTCGCAAGCGTCACGATAGGTTCCGAGACGCGCCTGTTCGTGATTGACTTAGATGGACACACTTATACCGAAATGACCGCAGACGTGTGGAACGGCCAGTCGCAGTACACCAAGGAAGACGCTGTCGGCGCCTTCGGTAGCGAGGAAGAGAGTGCCGCAAGTTACATGCGTATCGACTTCGACAAGAACTTTGCAGGGGCTGACGACCCTGGAACGGCAAGCGTGCGTTTCAATGTGGCCCGTCACGACGGTTTCGGCGGCGGTGTCAGCGAGATGGTGGCAAGCTCCGGCAAGTACATCTACAACGCCGCTTCCAAGACCATCGTCATTACCAACGTTTATATGGGCACGTCCGCGACTACCTCCGGCCGTCGCAACCTGGTGCTGAAAGTCTCCGACGACCTCCTTTCGATGTGGATTGACGATTCCACCGAAGATCGCGTCTACGGCACAGGCCGCAATGGTTCCTACCTCCTTACCGGCACAGCCAACACCCTGACCGCCCCCGCTCCCGCCGTACAGCTCGCTCCGAAATACACTGCGACTCATAATGTACTGTATATGGGCAGTCCGTTTGGTTCCGCCGAGACTACCCTCACCGTCAACGCCGATAATACAGCGACGCTTGCGGTCATGATGGGAACGAACGAGCTTTGCAACCAGACGGTTTCCTACGAGGTAGCAGGTAACACTCTTACCCTCAAGAATGTTACAACCTACGTACTTGAGAGCTTCGTCCCTAAGGAGAGCAAGACCGACCTGTCGTTCACAGTCGGCGATGACGGCAAGCTCGCTACCTCCCAGATTCTTGGTTGCAGTGCCATGGGGGGTGTACTTGACATTGAGCTCTCTACGGCACCATTAATGCCAGATGCAACAGCTCCTGCTATCCAACTCGCCCCGCAGTACACCGGAACCCACAATGTCATATACAATGGGATGAGCATGGGCACGGTAGAGACGACACTGACCGTTCAAGCCGACAACACGGCTACATTGTCCGTCTTGATGGGCACGAACGAGCTTTGCAACCAGACGGTTTCTTACGAGGTCGCTGGGAACACGCTTACCCTCAAAGAGGTGTCGACGTACACCTTGGAAAACTTCTTCCCGAAGGAGAGCAAGACCGACCTGTCGTTCACAATCGGTGATGACGGCAAGCTTGCTACCACACAGACTCTCGGTTGCAGCGCCATGGGCGGAGTGCTTGATGTAGAACTCTCTTCCGCGCCTCTTGCTCCCGCTGAATAACCAGTAATAACACCATCTTACATAACGCGGCCCCGCTCGAAGCGCAAGCTCGAGGACGGGGCCGCCTGTTTATTAAGATCGGTTTCTCATGAATGGTTGTTGCCGCAGCGGAGAAATTTGCTAAGTGCCATATCCTCAACGTCGGTTGCGATATTTGTGCGCAGAATGTTAATTTACAGTACTTTCCACTTCCCACTCCTTGCGGAGCCAACTCGAATTAGTTTGCCTGATTTTTTCAATTTTGATATAACCCTGTCTATGCTGCTCTTCGATTGATTAGTCGCGTTGGCAATCTCTGCAATCGACATATAAGTATTAACGCCAATCAACGTCAAAACCTGCTCAGCAATTGACTTTTCAGCATCATCAATGTCATTTGACGTTGATTGACGTTGATTGACGTTAATCGGAAGGTCAAATCTAACTTCTGACTTTGTTATATCGCTCTCTATGGTTACGGCACAATCTGTCAGTTTTTTCCAGTTCAGAATCTTGTCAATACCGTATCCTCCGTTTTCAGATAGTTTCGCAAGTTTGAAGAAACGGAGAATATTCGGATTACGAGGTTGCGATACAATCGTCTGACCTAATATTTTCAGATTTACCGGGAAACTGCCGGGATTCTGTAATTGAATACTTGTGTCGAATACCCTTACAGTGGAGTGTATCTCACTGAAATAGTCAGCGTGAGCCAACATATTTACAAGAGCTTCTCTGAGACAGTACAGCCGGGTATTGTCATCCGGCGCTATCCCATCCGGGCGCGGTGAATATGGATTGTCAATTCTTGTTCTGAGCCTGTGGAGAATTACCTTATAATACTCCCAGATATTTTCCTGTTCCTGTATGCGAAATGTATATCTTGTGCTTGCGTCTTGTACCGAAGTGCCTGGAATCTCCATATAATCAATGAGGAAATCAGGATTATAGCGGAGTATCGCATCTATATTTCCAAACATCAGCAACCCTCCAACGGAAAGCAGACCGTTCGACATTATGCCTGTCTTGACTGCGAACTCGGTGTCAGACAGAGTGTTATAGGATAAATCCGGATTAAATACCCTAAGAAAGTTACGGTAATCTTGAAACGACCCTTGGTTTATGTCGTCATAACACGACCCAAATACCGCTTCGTTTGACTTCTTGCCAAATGCCTGATCACGTTGCATCGCGCGTATTTCGTATTCCGTGGCTCGCTGGTCGCCACTGCCAATGCGGATGTAGGTATTTGATGGAACGCTAATGTAGACAGGTTTATATTCCGACATTGGTATATAGAAAGCTAACACAGCTTTCCCGCCAATATCGAATTTTGCCGTATGAACAGAGATGCGTTGATTGAACTTGCTGTTCGACCGAAGAACTGTTACAAAATCCTGTTCTACCTTTTCGGCATTTTCTACGCCTTGTATTTCATAAGTGGATTTTCCTCTAACCCTCCGTTCTTTTACGCCGAATACAATCCATCCGCCAAAAGAATTGGAGAACGCACTGACCGTTTCCCATGCGGTTTTGGGAACTTCATTCTTGGCTTCCTTAATCTCGAAGTCATTCCATTCGACACCATTTAACCGATTTAGCAGTTCTTCCTTTGTCATCTTATTATTCCTTTCTAAGCAAAATTACGTTTTTTTCTGATAGATATGGCGCTGATTTCGGAAATATTAGCTAATTCCCCACTTGCAATCCTTTTGTTTATATGGCGTTGCATATTAGAGGCATAAGGCTTATCTTGTAATTGGAAACTTGGAAGATTTCCAGCTTGATGGAATGGGTGGTATAGCGGTTCTCACGCAGGTCAGTCGCGGCAGCGGCGGGGATTGGCGGGGAACCAGCCCTTGCGGACGCGCTCGCGCTGCTCTGCGACCTCCTTGATGCTCCAGAAGGAGGAAAAGGCAACTACGGCGAGGATGCAGGAGAGGAATCCTTCTGTCAGCAGGGCCGCTGCGGAGGCGGCGATTCCGAGAAGGGCGAAGGCCCATTTAACTTTCTGCCCGAAATAGTATTCCCCCTTGATTACGAGCGGGTGAAACACTCCGATTATTATAAAGGTGCAGGCGCCGAGCGCCAGCCCCTCCCAGTTAAGTTCTGTCAGATTCATTCGTTTAGCGTGTTTATCCGGCAAAGTTAGCGATTCCGGGCGTTTTTTCGGGCAGACGCGGTGGTTTTGGCGCGTTTTTTTGGCGTATGTGAAATATTGTTGCTATATTTGGCGGTGTTTTTGCGCCCGCGCCCACGGGGTTGCGGGCTTTGTGCCCAACTCTAACTTATTATTCCCTTTTATGGAAATCTCTCAGCAGGGCCTCGCTCCCGAAGCAAAGGAGGAAGCCTTAAAGACCCCCGAGGTCGCTACCGAGACTGTCGAAGCGACCGAAACCTCTGCGAATACCAATGAAGCTACACCGGCCGACGGCCCTGACGGCGACGCTCCCCTGGAGGTAGAAGCCGAAATGGCCGAAGCGCTTGACGCCGCCGACGACGGATGCCCCGCCGACGAGGCAAAGGAGGCTGAAAAGAGCCGTCCTGAACTCCGCACCAAGGAGGAGGTGCTCGCCGCCCTCAAGGAACTTGCCGCGCTTGAGGCCGCCAGTATCGGCCGCGACGAGGTAGCGTATCTCAAACAGCGATTCTACGCCCTCCACAACGCCGAAGCCGAGGCGCAGCGCGACGCGTTTGTTGCCGAAGGGGGCGCTGTCGAGGAGTTCAAGCCCGCTCTCGACCCCGCAGAAGAGGAGTTCAAGTCCCTGCTCACCGCCGTAAAGGAGAAAAAGGCAGCCCTGCTGGCCGCCGAGGAGGCCGCGAAGGCTGAGAACCTCGCCCGCAAGCAGGCTCTAATCGCCGAGCTGAAACAGCTCTCGGAGGATGCCGACAACGCCAACCGGGCTTTCCCTCGCGTCAAGGAAATCCAGGCCGAGTTCAAGGAAATCGGCGAGGTGCCTGCGACGGAGGCCACTGACCTCTGGAAGGAGTTCCAGGGCACCGTAGAGCAGTTCTACGACCAGCTCAAAATCAACAAGGACCTCCGCGACTACGATTTCCGCAAGAATCTCGAGCTGAAAACCCTCCTTTGCGAGGAGGCCGAGAAGCTCGACCAGGAGGATGACATCGTGCTCGCCTTCAAGCGCCTGCAGAATTTCCACGACGAATGGCGCCAGACCGGTCCCGTAGCCAAGGAGGTCCGCGACGAAATCTGGAACCGTTTCAAGGAAGCGTCGTCCGTAATCCGTAAGAAATACCAGGCCTTCTTCGAGGAGCGCAAGGCCCGCGAGGAGGCCAACGAGAAAGCCAAGACCGAGATTTGCGAGCGCGTCGAGGCTCTCGACTTCGACAATATCAAGTCGTTCGCCGGATGGGACGAGATGACCAACGTAATCCTCCAGGCCCAGAAGGACTGGAAGGCGCTCGGCTACGCTTCCCGCAAGGCCAACAACGCGCTCTTCGCCCGTTTCCGCACCGTCTGCGACAAGTTCTTCACCCTCAAGGCCGAGCGCTACCGCGCTATGAAGGATGAGCTTCAGGCTAATCTCGCCAAGAAGACGGCCCTCTGCGAAAAGGCCGAGGCTCTTTGCGAGTCGACCGAATGGCGCAAGACCGCCGACCAGCTCGTCGCCCTGCAGAAGGAATGGAAGACAATCGGCACCGTTCCCCGCAAGCACTCCGACGCCGTATGGCAGCGTTTCCAGAAAGCCTGCGACTCCTTCTTCGAGAACCGCAAGAAGAACCTCAGCGAGTCGCGTTCCGCCGAGGAGGCGAATCTCGCCGAGAAGCGCCAGGTAATCGCCGACCTCAAGGCTATCCCCGCCGACATGCCCCGCAACGAGGCTATGCCGAAGGTAAAGGAGCTCCAGGCGAAGTGGAACAGCATCGGCCACGTGCCCTTCCGCGAGAAAGACAAGGTCTACGAGGAGTACCGCGCCGTCTGCGACGCGTTCTACAACCGCGAGGGTGACCGCGGCGACCGCGGCATGTCGCGCTTCGAGGACGTCATCAAGGAGATGGGTTCCGACCAGCAGAAGCTCTACCGCGAGCGCGAACGCATCCAGCGCGCGTGCGAAATCAAGCGCAACGAGCTGAAGACTTACGAGAACAACCTCGGCTTCCTCTCTTCCAAGAGCAAGGCCGGCGATTCGATGGTGCGCGAGATGGAGCGTCGTATCCAGCGCATCAAGGACGACCTGGCTGCCACCGAGGCGAAAATCAAACTTATCGACGCGAAGCTCAAGGCCTGAACAGTTTGCTTATGACAGAAGAAGAACTCATACGTCTCGACGGCGATACCGACGGGCTGGCGGCTTACGAGCATATCGCCAACCATGTTAGCTCTATCGATGACGCGGACCTCGACCTGGTTATCGACAAAATAGAGAAGGTAGACCTGAACGGCCAGTTCGCCGTCAGCGCCGCCCGCTATCTTTTCGCGACCGATCCCGAACGCTTCTCCGGGGCTGTAAACCGTCTGATTGCCATAGGGATTGAGAAGGACCGCGACCGGGCTTACATCGGCTCCCTGTTGCAGAGCGTCTACGGGGCGGACTATGCCGACCGCGTAGCCGAGCTTTCGGCTTCCGACGACAATTTCCGCCGCATATACAAGCGTCTGTTCAACCAGTCGCCTCTTTAACCGCCCTCCGAGAATATGAAGAAATCATTAATGTGGGCTGTTGTCGCGGTGTGCGTCCTCGCGGCCGGTGCCGCGGCGCTCGCGACAGCCAAAAAGAAATCCGCAATGACCGACAAACCTACCGCCGCCCAGACCGCGGCTTCCGGCGACGCCCTCGTCGACATAAAGACCACCGCCGGAGATATTAAAGTGCGCCTTTTCGGCGACACTCCCAAGCACCGCGACAACTTCCTTAAACTCGTCAAGGAAGGATTTTACGACGGAGTGCTGTTCCACCGCGTCATAAACGAGTTCATGGTGCAGACCGGCGACCCGGAATCGAAGAACGCCCCGGCCGGCAAGATGCTCGGCACCGGGGGCCCCGGTTACAATATCGATGCCGAAATCGTCTATCCGCGCCACTTCCATAAGTACGGGGCGCTCGCCGCGGCCCGCCAGGGTGACCAGGTAAACCCGGAGCGTCGCTCTTCCGGCTCGCAGTTCTATATCGTTACCGGCAAGACCTACAACGATTCCACCCTCGCGCAGATGGAGCAGCGCGCCCAGCAGATGCAGGTCAAGGAGATTTTCGACCGCCTCGCGTCGGAGCGCCGCGACTCCATAATGGCCATGCGCCGCAACCGCGATATGATGGGGCTCCAGGCTCTCCAGGACGAGCTGGTGAAAATGGCTCAGACTGAGGCCCAGGCCCATCCCGCGCTTCTCACAGCCGAGCAGCGCGAGGCTTACAAGACGGTCGGCGGCACGCCACACCTCGACGGCCAGTATACCGTCTTCGGCGAGGTTGTCGAAGGTCTTGATGTCGTAAAGAAAATCGAGAATGTCCCGACAGGGCCTTATGACCGCCCGACGGAGGATGTGCGCATAGTCTCAATGAAGGTTGTCAAGGAGTGAAAGACGTAACCCGGTTCACGCTCCCTAACGGCCTGCGCATCGTACACCATTATAACCCCGGTACCGCGATGGCGATGGTCGATGTCCTTTACGATGTCGGCTCCCGCGACGAGCATCCCGACCATACCGGGATGGCCCATCTTTTCGAGCATCTGATGTTCGGAGGCTCGGTGAACATCGCCGACTACGACGGCGAGCTGCAGCGGGCAGGAGGAATGTCCAATGCGTGGACTTCCCAGGATTTCACGAATTTCTACGACATAATCCCGTGCCGCAATATAGAGACCGCCCTGTGGCTTGAAAGCGACCGCATGCTGTCGCTCGCGTTCTCCGACAAGGCTTTGCAGGTGCAGCGCTCGGTGGTAGTCGAGGAGTTCAAACAGGCGTGCCTCAACCGCCCCTACGGCGATATGGAGCACCACCTCAAAGGGCTCTGCTATACGGTCCATCCGTACCGTTACCCGGTAATCGGGAAGGAGTTCAGCCATATCGAAGGTGTTACGCAGGATGATGTCCGCTCCTGGTTCTCATCCCACTACGCCCCGAACAACGCCATACTCGCCACCTCGTGCGATATTCCAGCGGAGCGGTTCCGCGAAATGGTTGAGCGATGGTTCGGCGACATTCCTTCTCGGAAGATTCCGTCCCGCGACCTTCCCCGGGAACCGCTTCCCGCGGCTCCGAGGAGCCAGGAAGTGTCGGGCGACGTGCCGCAGACCTGGATTACGGTGGCCTATCCGATGGCGCCCTACGGCGTTCCCGCCTATTTCGCCGCCGACCTGGTGAGCGACGTGCTTTCCAACGGCCGGTCCTCACGCTTCTACCGGGAACTGCTCGCTCCGGGCAAGATTTTCTCCGACCTCGACTGCAGCATCTCCGGCACGGAAGACCCGGGGCTGATGCTCGTCAGCGGGCGCCTTCTCGGCCGCGGCCCGGAGGCTGAAAGGGAAGCGGTTGAGGCTGTGAACCGAGAAATCAGCCGCCTGGTCGACAAAGGGGTTGGGGAGGAGGAGCTGAAGCGCTGCCTTAACCGACTGGAGAGTTCCCGAACCTTCGACATGCTCGGATTGATGAACCGCGTGCAGGCGCTCGCTCTCGCCGAATACCATGGCGAGGACCTCTCAACCTCCTTCGAGCGGAACTACCTTCCGCTTACCCCGGAGGAGATTTGCCGCACGGCGGAGGAGATTTTCAATTCCTCGAGGGCTATGACCCTGATATACCGCCCTGCAAACGGATAAGCGGCCGACAATACACATGATAATAACAAAAACATATACCGCCATGACTTTTTCCCAGAACTGCAACGAGATTTTCGACCGTGCGACGGCCGACTATCATCTGACAGACTCTATCGACGCTCCCGCCCCGAAGCCTTACGGCACGGAGGGCATCGAGGCCACGCTTTACGGCAAGAACTGGATTGACGTGTGCCAGTGGCATATGGAGGACCTCATCCGCGACCCGCAGATCGAACCTGTGCAGGCCGTGGCCCTCAAGCGGATAATCGACAAGTCCAACCAGGATCGTACCGACCTCGTGGAGGAAATAGACTCCTACTTCCGCGACAAATACAAGGATGTGAAGCCCCTCCCGGAAGCGACCATCAACACCGAGAGCCCGGCGTGGGCTATCGACAGGCTGTCGATTCTCGCAGTGAAGATTTACCATATGCGCCAGGAGGCTGAGCGCGCCGACGCCACTCCCGAGCACCGCGCACGCTGTGCCGCGAAGCTCGACGTGCTGCTCGAACAGCGCCGCGACTTGACACAGGCGATTGACACCCTCCTTGAGGACATCGCCGCCGGCCAGAAGTACATGAAGGTTTATCGCCAGATGAAGATGTACAACGACGCCGACACCAACCCCGTGCTCTACGGCAAAAAATCCTAAGAGGGTGTTTAATAATAGATGTTAAACGCTAACGAGCTATTTTAGAGACAATTTTGAGTTTTGAGGAGGGAGCGATGCGGGCATCGTGACCGACGAAAAGCTCGAAATTGGCCTAAAAGAGCGAAGTTTTAGCGTTTGACAACGCAAAACCCACTTAATTAACAGATATTATTAAACACCCTCTAAGTTTGAAACAGAAGATATTCGGAACCAGTAATCCCCGGGGGCTGAAAAGCGTGCTTGTGAGCCGCTTTTCAGCCTTGGGCGATGTCGCTATGACGGTTCCGTTGCTCTACAGCGCCTGCCGGTGCTACCCCGACGTGCGCTTCACGTTCGTTACCCGCAAGTCGATGACCTCGGTGTTCGTCAATCCCCCGGCAAATCTTATTGTCGTCGGGGTTAACCTTGAGGATTACAAGGGGCTGGGCGGCCTGCGTCGGCTGTTCGGCGAGCTGAGGGAGAAATACAGATTCGATTCCTATATAGACCTGCACGACGTTCTCCGCACGAAGGTCCTCGGCCTGTTATGCCGACTCAGGGGTATCCCAGTCGCCGTAATCAACAAGGGGCGCAAGGGGAAGCGGGCGCTTACCAGACGGCGCGACAAAGTGCTGCTCCCGCTGATTTCCTCGCGGGCGAGATACCGCCAGGCGTTCCACAAAATCGGCCTCCCGGTCGAAAACAAGTTCGACGGGCTTTTCGACGGAGGAAAGGGGAATCCGGCGGATTTCGCTTCCGTTTCAGCTCCGAAACAGCCCGGGGAGGCGTGGATTGGAATCGCTCCCTTCGCCAAGCATGAAGGGAAAATCTATCCCCCGGAGCTGATGGAGCAGGTCGTCGGCTCCCTTGCGGGACGACCCGGCGTGAAGCTGTTCCTTTTCGGCGGGGGTGAGAAGGAGGCGGCTGTTCTCGGAGAATGGGCCGCGAAATACCCCGGCGTGGTGTCGCTGGCGGGGAAACGGCTTGGCTTCAAAGTTGAGCTTGCCCTGGTGAGCCATCTCGACGTAATGGTCTCGATGGATTCTGCGAACATGCACCTCGCGTCGCTTGTCGCGACACCGGTTGTCAGCATATGGGGCGCGACGCATCCGTATTGCGGTTTCAAGGGGTGGCGGCAGCAGGAGGCCGACATTGTGCAGTTGCCTATGACGTGCCGCCCTTGTTCGGTGTTCGGCAACAAACCCTGTTTCCGGGGCGACTACCACTGTCTCAGGGCAATCGCGCCGGCTGTGATTGTCGAGCGCGTCGAATGCCACCTGCCCTCATAGATTATTTTTGACGGAATTGTTGAAGGGTATCTTACATTTTGAGGTTCCCGCTTGTTATCTGTAAAGATAAAACTCTTTGTTTATGAGATTTTCGACATTACTCATTACGGGATTGCTGTGCGCGGCAGCCTCGACGGCGACAGCGGAAGTGCCGCGCGGTTATTATTCCTCGCTTGCCGGAAAGAAGGAAGCTGACCTGAAAAACGCGATCCATACCCTTACCTACAATCATACGCTGATTTCCTCGTACAACGACCTGCCGCAGTATTTCCGTTATACCGACGTTTATCCCCGCGGCAACGACCGCTACGGGGAATGGTGGGATATGTATGGCAACATACCTCTGTATTCCAACACATTCTGGGGACTGAACCGCGAGCACTCCTTCCCGAAGAGCTGGTGGGGCGGTTCGACTAACACTCCCGCCTATACGGACCTCAACCATCTTTATCCCTCGGAAAAGGATGCCAACATGGCGAAGTCGAACTACCCGCTCGGAAAGGTGCAGACTCCGACGTTCAACAACGGCGTTACCAAGGTGGGTTACGCGCAGACCGGTTTCGGATTTGGCGCACCGGCGGTGTTCGAGCCTGCCGACGAGTACAAGGGGGATTTCGCCCGCACGTATTTCTATATGGTGTGCTGCTACCAGAATCTGACCTGGAAGTACACCTATATGGTTAACAATAACGCGTACCCGACGCTCAACTCCCGAGCGCAGGAGATGCTGTTGGAATGGAGTCGCAAGGACCCCGTCAGCCAGAAGGAGCTTGACCGCAACGAGCAGGTGTACCGTTTCCAGGCAAACCGCAATCCGTTTATCGACTATCCCGAACTCGCCGAATATCTGTGGGGCAAGAAGAAGGGGCTTCCCTTCGATCCATATGCCTCGCAGGAGCCCGCTACCGACCCGGTGCTGATTACTCCCGTGCAGGGTATGGCGCTTGATTTCGGCGAAGTGGCCCAGGGGAGCACAGGAGAATCTTCCCTGCAGTTCCGCGGAGAGGATATCCGTCAGAACCTGAGCATACGCATAATCGGCGACAATCCAGATATGTTCGTGCCGGAAGCTACATCTATTCCTTACAACCGCGTCAATACTGAGAACGGCACCTGGTTGAAAATCAGCTATCGCCCGACAGAACTCGGCGAGCACTCGGCAACCCTTCTGGTCTACGATTATACCGACGGCGGTTCCCGCGGGGTTACGCTCCACGGCCAGTGCCTACCGGTGCCCGAGCTCCACTCGTTCGCGGCCCTGCCGGCAACCGACGTCACCGCTACCTCCTATACCGCCCGCTGGGAGATACCCTCTTATGGCGGGGTTGACGATGTTGTCGACTACTATGTCGTGACCCGCAGCCATACAAACAACGGCCAGTCGTCGGAAGAAGACCATGTCGCCGAGGAGGACTTCCTCGAGGTGACCGACTGCGAACCAGGTTCGATTGAGAGCTACTGCGTGCGTTCCTGCCGCCTGGGCTACTACTCGGAGCCTACCGACTGGATTACCGTCAACCTCCAGTCGGGCCTCTCCAACGTCGCCGCCGACAATCCCCTCGGCACGGCCTTCGCTCCCGGCGGTGTCCGCTTCGTCTGCGGAGCGCCCCACAGCGACGTCAGCATCTACGACCTTTCAGGGCGCCTCGTGATGTTCCTCCCCGTCGTCGAGAACAACATGGTCGTCAGCCTCCCCTACGGAGCCTACGTCATCTACTCCCCGACCCAGCCCCAGCCCCTCCGCGTCCTCGTCGCCGACTAATCCCTTTTCAACGGGGGCTTGCGAAAGTTTGCCAACTTCCGCAAGCCCCCGTTGAGTGAGAAAGGTGAAGAGTGAAAGTCAGGCTTCGCCTGAGTGAAGATAATACTTTACTGATGCTTCACTCCCTCTCATCCCCCTCACGTTAGACAAGCGGCGGAGCCGCGATGTAATTATAGCCCCAAGTCGAGCGCCTGAAAGGCGCGAAGGCTTGGGGTTTTTGCGCGTCCTTGCCCTCGGGCCTCGACGAGGTCCGCTAATGCCTCCACCCCGCTTCTATACTTCCGCTTTCGGAGCGCCCGGCGGGTGCGGGTCTGTGGTATGAGCATGGGATTTTGATGGAATGTTTTGATACGCAGATTTCTAAGGTCGCAAGCTCCCCACGGATGCGACTGATTACCACGGATTATTAGGGCGTGACGGCCAAAATAGATGTTTTAAAACAATGTTTTCGCGCAGATTTCGTAAACTAAATGGGTCCTGGGTGCGTTATATGTATGAACGGCGAAGATGAGGGATGCTCTAAATCGGATGCCGTTCCGACTAAAAACAGAGAATTATGAAACATTTACTTTCAAAGCTGGCGCACTGGTATTTCGACCATGCCGCTGACGCCTACAAGTAAGTAATGGAATCGGGATGCCATTCTGCAATTCATCCGGCCTCCCGCAGTTTCTAACCAACAAAAAGCCGCTCGGACAGAGCGGCTTTCTTTGTGTCGTATGTAAGGATTATAAGAAATATAGCCCCTGAATTTGGTATCAGGGTGCTGGAATGCGGCAAGTTAGTTGTAGTAGAACTTGTTGTTCTTGGTGTCGTAGATTACGACACTGTCGGAATATCCGTGTTCGTTTGAGAGGCGTACCGAGAAAGTGACCCCGCCGGTCGCGCTCGCGACATACTGGCGGTAGCTGAATGTCGCGGATGTGGTAGTGCCGGAGAAGCTCTTCACTTCGACCGCATTGCCTCCTTGCGAGGGGTCGGCGACCATGATTGAACCGGACGTGGGTTTGCCGTAGGTCTGATCGGTAGGCACTGTCCATCTTACGGTTATGTTGCTGCCGCTGCATGTCGCGGAAGTGATTTTGGCCGGACCAGGTTTGCGTTTGTCGGAGAATTCGTAGACGCAGGTATTGCTGTAATCGCTTGTTCCCTTGGCGTTTTTCGCTTTGACACGGTAATAGTACGTGTTACCTATCTTGACCGTTTCGTCGACGTAGGAGGCATATTGTGAAGTGCCGATTTGGCTGTAACCGCTGCTTTCCCTCGTGCTGCGGTAGATGAGGTAGCTTTGCGCACCACTTGAAGCGTTCCATTTCAGTGTGCAGTTGGGGATTGTCGCACTGCCGCTGCCGGAAACATACAGCCCGGTAGGAGCGGCCGGAGCCGAAGTGCCCGGATTCGGGTCAGTGCCGGGGTCGGTGCCTCCACCGGTGCCCGCTTCCTGCCGGACGGCTATCGAGGTAGTGGCACCCTTTTCGTTGTAGACCGCGACCTTTGTGCTGCGGGTGATCCCGGTTTTGTTCGGTTCGACATTTATTGTTATAGTCGAGCCTCCCGATACCGATGCGTTCACCCACGTTACGTTGGTTATCGCGCTGGTGCATGGACCGCCGGAGACGACATTCGCTTTGGTGCTTCCTCCGTTGGCCGATATGGTCACCTCGGTGGGAAAAACGGCTATTGTCCCGGAAGGCGTGTCGGAGCCACCGCTTCCGGCCTGCTGGTCAACGCGTATGCCGGTCGAATTGCCTTTGCTGTTGTACAGTTGGATATAGCCTGTGCGCGGTTTGCCCGTCGTATTGGGCTCGCCGATTACGGTAATAGACTGCCCGTTACCCAAGTCAACGCTGAGCCAGGTCGCTACCATGTCGGCCGAAACGCAGGGATAACCCTTGGAAACATGGACGTTTATCCTGCCGCCATAACTTGGCATAGAGATGTCAGACGGAGTGACAGTAAGTGGTCCCGATGAATCATCGTCATCGTCGTCCCCGCAGGAGGAGGCCGCCACTGCCAGCAGCACGGCTGCCAGCAGGGAATGAGTCAGTTTTAAAAACTTCATAATGCTTTGCTCGCCGGCACTGACTCCCTCGCCCCGGCTTCGATTGGTTTGGTATTTATACAAGGCAAGCGTGGAAGTCTCACTCGTGCTCGTTCCGACTTACAGAGGCTTCTCGCATTGCCCATTGCCGTAGAAACGAGCACCAGCAGAAGCCTCACGCTTGTATATGCGACACCAATCTCCGATACGCGAAAAAAAAGGCGCATACCGAAGACAGCGAGCTGCATAACCACGGGCATCTACCGCTACCCTGTTCCTGACGGCAATTGAAATTTTGCGAGAATTTCTGTAAGTCAAGAACAAAGCGCTTGTAAACGCTTGTCGTTAAGAGAGTGTATCAGAATTTGATACAGCCTCTCCATATGTCTGTTCCCGCCCTTTGCTTGTCAGCCGCCTGCGGCTAAACTCTCCCCCTCGTGGGGCTTGCGGACGTTCTACGACGCGAATATAATCAACGCTCCTCTAATTAACAAATCCGGGCGGATAATTAATGTCCAAGCGCCCAGGCGCCTCATCTGACAGGCTTTGATGTCAGGCCCACGTACAACGGCTATTCAATAGTCAAATAGCCAATTAATAACCTTACTTTCGAACTATTAAACAGATTTATACGTTGAAATTTTGTAGATTGCAGAATTGTCTCTAATTTTGCACTATAAAGGGGTCTGAGTTTCCCCCGCATCAAAGAAATACTTCGGGGCATAAGCAACGATTTTAGAAATCGGGGTATACCGATTGGAAAGGGCGGTCAACTGACAGCCCTTTTTTAGTGCGGTATGATTTTCATTCCGAGCACAGCCCCCTTATAGGTATAGATTTTATCACGAATAACTTCATACGCCGGATTAGGGGTGTCTGGGGCAAGAATGTGGCGTGTTATCGGATAAGAGACTAAATCAGCGAGTTGCAGACCTATGACATTGTCTTTTTTATAGTTGAAAATGAATCTGCCAAGACGCGAGACTATCCGCTCGGCAGTAATCCATTTGGTTCCATTCGCTCGCAGTCGGTTGTAATAATTCAGTAGGGCTCTGTCTTGTTTTACGCCTCTCCTCTCTATATGTATTTCAAGAGTCCCGTCCTCTGTATTATCGTCCATACAGAAAATGGCCCTCTCAATTACATATTTGAGTGAAAGTCCATAAACATCCTCGCCACGGCTGAATCTTTCGACAAATGGTTCTTTCAATATTGAGCAGCAAACAATTACAAACACATCTGACTGACCAAGTATGTCGTTGATGCCTGTATAAAAGAGGTTTCTTGTATCGGAGTGTTGTAAAATTGAAAATGCTTTTTCTTGCTTGCGAATATCCCGAGAATGAATGATTATATTTTCATCGCTGAAAAATTCACGTTTAAAGTTGTTGACCGCGTTTTCTAATGCCGCAAGTTTGTCGCCAGGGACCAAGAAGCCACATAATGTGAAAATCGGGAAATTCGGATTGAATTTTTCTAATTGATGGTCCCCGCATTCATCAATATAAAGGTAATACTTTGATTTAGAGTTCCCTTCTGTTGCCATAATCAAGATATGAGCATATACGACACACTCATTCCATAGTCTTAGAATAATTAATCATCCTATGTTGTGTCTTGCGGAAACGGACAAGTCAGTTGCCGAGGATGCGGCGGGCGCCGAGGTAGCGGGCGGAGTAGTAGGGGGCGGAGACGCGGTCGATGCGGATTCCTCCGCCGATCGCGGCGTGGATGAAGGTGATTTCTCCGGTTTCGGGGTCGTTGCTGAGGGCCATCCCGACGTGGCCGACGCGGCCGCTCTTGGCCGAACGGCCGGTAAAGAACAGGAGGTCGCCGGGCTGCACTTCGTCGCGGCTTATTTTCTCCCCCTGGCCGTACTGGCCACCCGAAGAGGGGTTGAGGGTGTAGCCGAACTGGTTGAAGACGTAGCTTGTGAAGCCTGAGCAGTCAAATCCCTTGGGGCCTTTTCCGCCGCGGACGTAGCGGGTGCCGAGATGCTTTTTCGCAAAAGTAATCATATCGGCGACCATGCGCTGGCTTTCAGCCTCGCCGAGGTCTTCGAGTATTTCCATTCCGGCGGCCGGAACGATTTCAAAAGGGTTGGTCTTGGAAATCGAAGCGAGGTTCATTTTCTCGGCCGCGGGCAGCTCGGTGGAGGAGTGCTTTTTCTCATGTGTAGCCGGCTTGGAGGCCGCTGCGGTAAGGACGGCGGCAATCACGAAGCTGACAATCGATATAAGGTGTTTCATTCGTAGCAAAATCAAAACCGCTTTTTCGCGGCGCTTTTCCATTTTCGCATCTGCTGTCCGGCAGTCGCTTTTTGTGGCTGTTTTTTGTTGGCGATGCAAATATAGTGATTTTCAGCCCCTGACGCAACCCCGCCTGACGCAATAAATCCCATTTTATGTTAACATTGTTAAAATCGCCCTGTTTTCCGCGCACTCCGTAGGGCGAGTGCGCGGGTTTTTCCGCGCAATCAGGTCGGGGAAAATTTGTTTTTTAGGTCTGATTGGTTGATGGTAATCGGAAAATGCTTAACTTCGCGATACTGCCGGAGGTCGAGAGCGATAGCCGGCGGCAATAAATAAGAAAAGCGTGTATCTCGCTTTGTTCTTGCAAGTCTGGAATGTGGAAGTTTTAGAAATCTGCAAAAGAACATCGCAACGATAGACGCCATGGCTATGGTATGCCGTACCGCGGCAGCTGCCGGTTTCACATTATAGTGAGATCGGTATGTGCCGGGTATACGTATATGTCCATATGGCGTGGAGTCCCGTTGCTCGTTCTTGCAGAATAGGCAGCTTCCACAGCCTCAGACTTGCGGGCGAGCGGCTACAGTGGCTCCTCGCTTTTTTGTCTGACTACGGATTCCATAGGGGTCGGGAATCCTGAGGATTACATATGAAGAACCTTATCACATTTCTTCTCTCGCTTGTTACGGCGTTTGCGGCGGGAGCTGTCACATTTTCAGTTGACGGCATCAACTACAATCTGTTATCATCCAAAGATTTGACCTGCGAAGTAATCGCGGGCGACTACTCCGGTGACATCGTGATTCCTGAAACGGTCAGTTACGGTAACAGGGAAATCACGGTACTGAACATCGCGGATCAAGCGTTTTACGAGTGCGCCGGAATAACGTCGGTAAAACTCCCGAATACTATCCGCGTGATTGGCAAGAACGCGTTCTTCGGTTGCTCGGGACTTACCTCCCTCTCGATTCCCGGCAGCGTGTCCCAGATAAAAAAGGGTTTTGCGGGCTGCGGAATCAGGGAACTGCGTTTCGAGACGTTAATTCCCTGGGAAACCGGATGGCATTCGCTGGAATTCGGGGAGGCTACCGACGGACAGACCGCTCGTTTGAAGATTTTCGAATCCTTGAACCTCGAGAAGCTCTATATCGACCGCGCGATTCCTATGGCCAATACCGGGAGCGCATACGATCATTACAGCAGTATCGCGGCTCCTTTTAAGTATATGAATACCATTAAGGAGGTGGAGTTCGGAGAGAACTGCGAATCGGGATATTTCACTGGATGCAAAGGCCTCACAACGGTAAAAATCCCGGCGACCGGAAAATTCATGATAAGCGATTTCGCGTTTCTGTTCTGTGACAACCTCGAAACAATCGAGGGGCTTGAGAATGTCGTGTATTTCGGCAAAGACGCGTTGCCAAGTATGATGCTCCCGGATTTTGAGTTCAATCCCGCGGTCGAGGCAATAGGCACAGGGTCGTTTGCCGGGACTGACATAAAACGGGTTGTGATTCCCAATACCACGGTTGTGATATGGGACGAGGCGTTTCTCAACTGTCAGCAGCTGGTGACTGTCGAGCTTCACACAAATAATTTAAAAAGTGGAATATTCAGCGGATGTGAAAACATAAAGGACCTGACCTTTGGCGCCGAGGTGACCACGAGATATATACCCGATGCCTTAAAGGGTGGTACCGCACCGAAAATCAAGAACCTGCATATCCAGGCTCCGGTGCCCCCGGACTGCTTCGGAGGCTTCGACGATGACACGTATGTGACTACCGTTCTCCACGTGCTCCCGGAAAGCCTGGAAGCGTACAAGGCTGCCAACGTATGGAAAGACTTCTGGAACATTGTCGGCGACGAGGTGGCGGGAACCGCCAGCGTCGTTATGGCAAAATCCGACGTTGCTGTCAACGGCCACACGATACTGATGACGGCGGAGGATGGTAATGCTCTCTTCTACGTTTACGATTCCGTCGGCATGTGCGTTTATGCTGGAGGCCCGGCGGAACGAATCCTCGCAACCGGGGTCTATCTCGTTGTGCTCCCCAACGGAACAACACGCAAGTTGGCCGTTAACTAATAACCTATAGACGACACACACGGATGACGGCGGAGGGCTTCGGCTCTCTGCCGTTTTTCTTTTTCAGTGATCTATATGAATGACATTCATCCGTATTGCTATCGGCGGAAGCGATAGGGGCGATAGAAACAAAGGGTAGCCGCGGGACGTTTTTACAGTTGAGGGTTTGTTTACTTTGCAGAAAAAAGAAAACCCTTAAAACGTTAGATTATGGCAACGATGCTGATTTCGATGAATACTCCGTTCATTACCTGGTGTGTGATTGTGCTGGCCGTTATCGCCGTTATCGCGGCGCGTGTCGGCCACCATATTTATATCGGCCGGAAGGATGGTACCCGGCGCGTGCCTCTTTTCAGTATGAGCCAGGAGCGCGAGGAATTTTTCGTGCCCGGCGACAAACCTGTTTACTCCGAAGACGATTATGACGACCCTTATGACGACTGAGGCCGGCCGCGTGACGCCGGAAGCAGAGGCGGGATGCGCCGCTGACTGCTACCCGCTTAAAAATGTCGGGGAGTTCCTGTCGGAATACTCGGCGTGGCTCCTCGGCTGCGGTGCGACGTGTATCCGGCTGGAGCGCAATGTCAGGCGTATGGCCGCGGCGCTCGGCTGCGGAGTTGTAATGACGATTCTCCCGCGCCATGTGCATCTTACCGTCTTCAAGCCGGACCACTCGGAGAGCTATACCTGCATAGCCGACACGAGGGAGATTCCGATCAGTTTCAATATCAATACCCGTCTGAGCCGCCTGAGCTGGGCGTTGGCCGACGGCAAAATCGATTTCACGGAGGCAAGGGAGAGGTTCGCGGGCATTATCAGCAGCCCCCCTGAAGACAGGCGGTTGGTGCTCCTGCTTGCGTCGCTTGCCAACGGGGCCTTCTGCCGTCTTTTCGGAGGGGACTGGGCGGCTGTCGGCGTGGTCGTGGCCGCGACTATGGCCGGGTTTTATATCAGGCAGTTGCTGTGCGGAAGGAAGATGGACCTCCGGGTGGTGTTCATCATCTGCGCGTTTGTCTCGTCGGTAATCGGAGCCTCGGCATCGCTTTTCGGACTAGGGACGACACCGGAGATAGCAGTCGGCACGAGCGTGCTCTACCTCGTGCCTGGTATTCCGTTCCTCAATTCGTTCAGCGACCTGCTTGCCGGGCACTATATCTGCGCGTTCTGCCGGATGACCCACGCTGTGATTCTTACCTGCTGCCTCTCGCTCGGGTTGTGCGGAGGGCTGCTGTTGATGGATATCGGTATGTTTTGACCAGTTACTTATGTTGAGTGAATTTTTCCAGGATGCTTTGTTCGCGGCGATTGCCGCTATCGGTTTCGCCGCTATCAGCAACCCGCCCCGGAGGGCGTATCTCTATTGCGCCATTATCGCCGCAGCGGGCCATTCGGCCCGGTTTCTGCTGATGCGCCCGGAGGTAATGGGTCTGCATATCATACTCGCTACCGCTGCGGCGTCGTTGCTGGTAGGAGTCCTGGCCGTGCTTTTCTCACCGGTTGTCAAGGCTCCGGCTGAAACGTGCCTGTTCCCGTCGTTGCTGCCGATGATTCCCGGAATCTATGCCTACCGTACGGTCGGGGCGCTCGTGATGTGTCTTTACCGTAGCGGAGAGGAGTGTTTCCGCCATTACTTCTATCTCTTCGCGAGCAACGGGCTGACCTGCGCCTTCATTCTCCTGGCGATGGTCGTCGGGGCTACGATTCCTATATTCTTGTTAAAGAAAATCTCTTTCCAGGCCACAAGATAGCTAACTCTTTTTGCGTTACTCAGATACAAACATATTTTCACGCATGGAATTACGCCAACTCCGCTATTTCGCCAAACTCGCCGAGACGCTGAATTTCTCCGAAGCGTCCCGCGAGCTCTTTATAACCCAAAGCACCCTTTCGCAGCAAATCAAGCAGCTCGAACAGGAGCTTGACACCCTGCTGTTCCGGCGCGACAGCCACAACGTGGCTCTGACGGAGGCGGGGGAGGCGATGCTCCCCTACGCGATCAAGACAATCCGCGACTCGCAGCTATGCGCAGAGCGCGTCAACGACCTTCGCGACCTGCTCGCGGGTACGCTGAACATAGGCGTCACATACTCGTTCAGCCCGATGCTGACCGAGACGCTCCTGGAATTTATGAAGCTCTATCCCGGGGTGAAGCTCAACGTGGTCTACAAGCCTGTCGCCGAGCTGATGGAGCTGCTTGACGAGCGTGTGGTGGATTTCGTGCTCGCTTTCCGGCCTCGCCAGGAGGCGCAGTCGATTGAGTCGCACGTCCTGTTCCAAAACTATCTGGCGGCGATTGTCAGCACGGACCATCCTCTCGCGCCGCGCGAACGCGTGACCCTGGAAGAGCTTGCCCGCTACGACCTGGCGCTCCCTTCCAAGGGGTTGCAGGCAAGATCGCATTTCGACGCGGTAACTGCCGGACGCGGAGTCGATTTCAGGGTGAGGGTGGAGCTTAACGAGGTGAACATCCTGCTGAAGCTGATCAGCCGGAGCCGCCTGGCGACGGTCCTGGCTGAGGCTACCGCCCATAACGCCGCCGGGGTGAAGGCCGTCCCGCTCGACATTCCTGGCAACGAGATGATAGGTTGCGTCCATACCCTGCGCGACAGCTACCGCAAACGCTCGATGCTCGAGTTGCTGCGCATGCTCAGCGAGTCGGCCGCCATCCGGGAGCGCGTCAACGCCTGGCTGTGATGAATGTTTTTGCGGCGATGGGGCGTAATCTCGCGCTTTTTCAGTACCTTTGCAGCCGAATGTCAACAACCCCGCCGCCCCCTGAGGCGCGGCGCCTAATTTCACCTCCGAGAGAACCCGACCGCAATGTTCAGAGTCAAACGTCTATACAGGTTTATGCTGCGCAGTTTCCTGCCGCTGTTCCTTATGACGTTTTTCATATGCCTGTTCATCGTGCTGATGCAGTTCCTCTGGCGCTATATCGACGACCTGGTGGGGAAGGGGCTTGAAATCCACGTGCTCGGCGAGCTGTTCTTCTACGCCGCGCTGACGATGGTTCCCATGGCGCTCCCGCTCGCGATTCTGCTCGCGTCGCTGATGACATTCGGTAACCTCGGCGAGCGGTTCGAGCTTACGGCGATGAAGGCCTCCGGGGTATCGCTTGTGAAGGTCATGCGGCCGCTGATTGTGTTTATCGCCCTGGTGGCGGTCGGCGCGTTCTTCTTCCAGAACTATGTGCTGCCGATCGCGCAGACGAAGATGTGGACCCTCCTTTATTCCGTGCGTCAGAAATCGCCGGAGGTCGAAATTCCCGAGGGGGTGTTCTACGACCAGATTCCGGGCTACAACCTGTATGTCGAAAGCAAGAATCCCGAGACCGGGACGCTGTTCGACATGATGATTTACGACGTAAGCCGCGGATTCGACAACACGCGCGTCATCCTGGCCGATTCCGGCCACCTGAAGATGGCCGACGACAAGGCGCATCTCTTCCTCCAGCTCTACGACGGGGAGCAGTTCGAGAACCTCCGCGACAACAACGGCGGAGGTACAACTTCGACGGGGGCATACCAGCCATACCGCCGCGAGACATTCAAGACCAAGGAGATACTGGTCGCCTTCGACGCCAATTTCAACCGTATGGACGAGTCGGGGATGCGCAACCAGTATGTCGGCAAGAATATCGAGGAGCTTCAGGCGACAATCGACTCCGTAACCCTCCGAGTCGACTCTATCGGCAACTCCATCGGGACCTCCATCAAGGAGTATCCCTACGCCGGGATTTCCTATTATAAGATGGACTACTCCAACCCGGAGAACCCTAAGACCGTGCGCAAGCCGGTAGCGCTCGACAAGCCGATCGATATCGACTCAGTTTTCTACAAGGAGAAGCCCTCGATGACCCGTTCCTACCTGGCCCAGGCTCTCAGCAAGGCCCGCCAGATGAAGCAGGACTATGAGTTCCAGAGCTATACGATGGCCGACGACAAAAAGACCATCCGCCGCCACGGTATCGAGATGCACAAGAAGTTTACCCTCTCGTTCGCCTGCCTGATTTTCTTCTTTATCGGTGCGCCGTTAGGGGCGATCATACGCAAGGGGGGTATCGGCACTCCGCTCGTTATCAGCGTCTTCCTCTTCATCTTCTACTACATAATCGACAATACCGGCTACAAGATGGCCCGCGACGGCAAAGTAGAGGTGTGGGAGGGGATATGGCTCAGTTCCTTCGTGCTGCTCCCTCTCGGCGTGTTCTTTACCTACAAGGCCGTGCGCGATTCGGCGGTGTTCAATTTCGACGCGTACAAGCTCTTCATACTCCGTCTGCGGGGCAAGCTGCGCCGCGAGCTGGAGGTCAAGGACTTCACAATGACAGAGGTAGAACCGCGGACAGCTCTCGAAGTGCTGCGGAAACTCGATTTCGCGACGGTCGAACTGACCGAGGCTTACCGCCGGCTCCCGTTCTACAAGCGGTGGTATTATATGTTGAAGCGCTTCCCGCAGCGCGACGCCGCCCAGACCGCCCTCAACGAGGCCGTCGACTATCTCTCCAATACCCGCGAGCGGCAGGTTATTCAGCTTGTAAACCTCTATCCGTTCCAACTGACGGTAAGAAACGCCGAATCGGTGCGCCGCGCTACTTCCTCTCTCGAAGCGTTGTTTAAAAAACAGTTAGAAACAAACCCAACATCAGAATAATGAAATCACCCATGGACTCCGAAAAGATAAAGCTTGACTCTATTGAAGACGCTCTCGCCGATTTCCGCGAGGGCAAAATGGTGATTGTCGTTGACGACGAAGACCGCGAAAACGAGGGTGACCTCATTGTCGCTGCCGAAAAAATTACCCCCGAACAGGTGAATTTCATGCTGAAAAACGCCCGCGGCGTGCTCTGCGCTCCGCTGACAATCAGCCGTTGCCGCGAACTCGGCCTGGAGCCGCAGACCGTGAACAACACCTCGGTGCTCGGTACCCCCTTCACTCTGACCGTCGACAAGCTCGATGGATGCTCCACCGGGGTTTCCATCCACGACCGCTGCGCGACGATCCGCGCCCTGGCCGATCCCGCCTCCACCCCGGAGACTTTCGGTCGTCCGGGCCATATCAATCCCCTGTACGCCCAGGATGCCGGGGTGCTCCGCCGCTCGGGCCATACCGAGGCCGCCGTTGACCTGGCGCGCCTTGCCGGATTGCGCCCTGCCGCCGCCCTGATGGAGATTATGAGCGACGACGGTTCCATGGCGCGTCTTCCCGAGCTGCGCCGCCGTGCCGATGAGTGGGGGCTGAAGCTGATTTCAATCGCCGACCTGATTGCCTACCGCCTGAAGCAGGAATCGCTTGTCGAGGAGGGGGTCGAGGTTGACCTCCCGACCGCCTACGGCCACTTCCGCCTGATTCCGTTCCGCCAGAAAAGCAACGGCCTGGAACACATCGCGATTATCAAGGGGGACCTTCATACCGACGAGCCCGCGCTCGTGCGCGTCCACTCCTCCTGCGCTACCGGCGACATATTCGGCTCCCTGCGTTGCGACTGCGGCGAGCAGCTCCATCAGGCGCTCCGCATGATTGAGAAAGAGGGTCGCGGAGCCGTAGTCTACCTTCTCCAGGAGGGACGCGGTATCGGTCTGATGGACAAAATCAAGGCGTACAAGCTTCAGGAAGAGGGCATGGATACCGTCGAAGCCAACCTCCACCTCGGCCACAAGGCCGACGAGCGCGACTACGGCGTAGGCGCTCAGATTCTCCACTCGCTCGGTATCAAGAAGATGCGTCTGATGACCAACAACCCAGTCAAGCGCGTAGGCCTCGAAGGCTACGGCCTCGAAGTCGTGGAGAACGTCCCCATCGAAATCGAGCCTAACGACTACGACCGCTTCTACATGTCGACCAAGAAGCACCGCATGGGCCACGACCTCCGCCGCGTCGACTGATACCCATCCGCAGTATCGACTACTCCCCTCCTCCGCAGTATCGACACCCCTCTCCAACCAACCTAAACCTCAGCGGAGCGCCCGGAGGGTGCGGGTCTGTGAGTAACACCGTGTCGAACCCCGGAGGGGTGAGGCGCGGTGATTTGTGTCGGTGGGCTTGGTGGAAGCGCCCGGAGGGTGCGGGTCCGTGGAATCAGGGTGTTTAAGAGGGGATAGGAAGGAGTGGGAACACACGGATTTTTGGGTCGCAAGCTCCCCCACGGATGCGACAGATTTTCACAGATTTTTTTGTCGCATACTTTATACGCCGACTGCGGGTTATAGCAATAACCGTATGTTTATTTAACGAGCCTAATCCCTCCTTCACAAAAGGAAAATCTGTGTTTATCCGTCGCATCCGTGTTATAGCGCCTTGCGCTTTAATCAAAATCTGTGTGCCCCACATCTTTCCTATTCCTTATTATTACACACATGTTACCACGGATCCGCACCCTCCGGGCGCTCCGCCCTTACGTCTGACATAGTCCACCGCGCCTCACCCCTCCGGGGTTCGACACGGTGTTACTAACGGACCCGCGCCCTTCGGACGCTATGCTATCGCTTCGACTGGACGCGGTCTAAGTGTGCTCTGCGGGCAAAGCAGTTGAGGGGATAAGCAAATATCTTGACGGGGTTCATTGTACGGAATGAGGTCGGAATCTTTTGTTTTGATGGGTAAATTATTGCAAGTTATTGCGTAATAAAAAATAAGTCGTAACTTTGCGGACGCAGGCCGTTCTGCGGAAGCCCGGCTACGGGCAGCGCGGGAGGGTCGGCTGACATAATTGAAAGCGTTTACTCGACGCTCTTTCTTGGCTTGTTGGAACCTGGAAAACTTCAATCTCAGTCAGGAATGAGGCAAACAGTAGATGCCGTGTGGATATGTATATTACGCTGACAGCGGGCGCGTGAGCGCTGGCGGTCGGTGAAATTGCATATATTCTGCGTGAGGCTTCTGCGTTGTTATCCTAAGAAAAATGTTACCACCTTTATAATCAGAAAGTACAAGTGATAATAGCGAAAATGAGAACCAAAAAAGAACCATGTAAGGTAACAAGATATGAAAAGAGGTCGGCTGACCTCTTTTTT
>CAJUFH010000006.1:0-7717 GCA_910585755.1 uncultured Muribaculaceae bacterium
AAGTCGGTTAAACGAGCTAAGATTTGATTGTTGTCTTCCGCGATTTTGTTTTTCAACAATGTAGGAGTGCCGTTATCCTGGGAAGGGCTCGCGGGAGGGTTCGCAGTGACAGAAGAAGTCGGTTTGGCAGAATCCACCGTCTGTATTTCTCCGTCACCCACTTTATAACCGAACACGTCGGTTACAGCAATTTTTGAAATATTTGAATCATCCTTTGGATTCTCATTAAAGAAAATGTATTTGTTGGAGACCTCGAGATTGTAGACCGCCTTGCTTTCTCCCGTTTTCAGGATAATTACGTCACCTTTCGCGATATTAACTGCGAAAGAAAATGCCAAGAGGACCAATAATAGGAGTTTCTTCATGGTTTTAATGATTGTTGTAAATATGTGTGCGCATGCGGCAAAGTTACTAATAATCCTGAGATAATTTCCTATCTTCCAGCGGGAAAAACGCAGACTTAGAATAAAACGCGGCCTTTTGCTCCGCTTCGCCGAGGCGGAATTGGGGGCTCAAGCCCGTTCCGGGCGAGAAAGGGTGAAAGGTGAACAGTGAAAGAAATGCCTGGTTGGGGAAGCCGCTCGCCTTCGGCTCACTCCGACACTGCATTTTGCGAATCCACTACGCTGGTATGCAAGTAATATTTTGCATCCCGGTGTTTTTTGTGTACCTTTGCGGACGATTCCGACCCGCCTCAGAGGAGGCCGCGAGTCGGCGTCAACCATATTTTAGATAAGGGTGTTATTTTATTATCTTCCATAATCAAACTTGGCCGTTTAAATTAGCAGTGAAGATGATAGACAATGACACCCACATTTGAAGCATATAGCGTGCCTCATGGCTTACTATATCGCATCAGGTGTGGGTACATTGTCTTATCTACTGCTAAGGTGGCCAAGACCTGATTATGAGATAAGACAATGCAATCTCCACACCTTTTTTATGTCTGTCTCAGTCTGTTCCGCGGAGATTTTGGGAACGGGGAATTATTATGACTATTGAAAAACCGCTTATAGCTGTAGTTGTCCCTTGCTATAACGAGGAGGAGGTTTTGCCTATTTCAATTCCAAGGATACTTGGCATACTGGATCGGATGGTCTCCTTAGGAGATATTGACTCCGAGAGTTTTGTGATGTGTTGCGACGATGGTAGCAAGGATGCTACATGGGAGGTCATAAACCGGCTCCACGCCGCCGACCGGCGGGTAAAGGGGCTGTCGCTCGCGCATAACCGCGGTCACCAGAACGTGCTTATGGCAGGATTGATGACTGTCAAGGAAATGTGTGACGCGGCAATTTCTATTGATGCGGACTTGCAGGACGATCCGGAGGCAATTGTCGAAATGGTCGCTAAGTTCAGAGTGGGGTCTGAAATTGTTTATGGGGTAAGAAGCGACCGCTCGACCGATACGCGGTTCAAGCGCCTGACCGCCCGCGGGTTTTATTCGTTCCAGAATGCGATGGGCCTTGAAACAGTATATGACCATGCCGACTACCGTCTTATGAGCCGACGTGCCCTCGAAATGCTGGGCAGTTATGGCGAGCGAAATCTGTTTCTGCGCGGGATAGTGCCGCAACTCGGCCTTTCAACCTCGAAAGTGATGTATAAGCGGAACGTCCGCGCGGCAGGGGAATCGAAGTACCCGTTTGTCAAGATGCTGAACTTCTCTGTCGACGGAATTACGTCCTTCACATCCAAACCTATACGCTTTATCTTTCTCATCGGGATGTTGTTCCTGGTTCTCGACCTGATTGTCGGGATATGGGTGCTCTGCGCCTTTTTTTCGGGACATACGATTTCAGGTTGGTCGTCGCTTATGCTGTCAATATGGTTTCTGGGGAGCCTCGTGCTGATTTCAATCGGGGTCGTCGGTGAGTATGTAGGTAAGATTTTCACCGAAGTCAAAGGGCGCCCGATTTATGCCATAAGTGAAACCGTCGGGCTTGAGTCCTGACAACTTTCTTTCCGCAATCGCGCGAAATGCGCCGCTATCAATAGACGTTTAACTATTTATTTCAATTCCAATTAGATACTATGTTTTTATATGCTCGGCACGCCCAGCCTGCGTCCTCTTATCGATATATAACAATCCTGTTATCTGTCATAGCTCTGGGGATAAGCGCTTTCGGCTTTTACTTCCTTCGTTTCGGCTTCGACGTAAACGACGAGGCGTATCAGACGATGAACGCTATGGAGCCGCTGATCAATCCGCAGGCAATACTCTCCTCCACGCTTTCAAACCTGTTTGGCAGATGTTTCGGCTTTTCGTTTTACTCGATGAGAGTGTTGACATTTTTTCTGACTGCGCTCTCAATCGCCTTTGCCACAGGTTATTATTCCCGAATCGTCAGAAAACCGCAACGCGCCCTTCTGCTCTATATCCTGCTACTTTCGGCCTCTCTCTGCACCCCTACAAAGGCGAGGCTTATTGGCTGGGATTGCTATGCTGTATTCTTCACTACTCTTTCTATGATTTCCATCGTAAGTGTTTGGTGCGGAGGGGGATGGAAGAGCATTATATGTCTCGGCATATTTGCGGGCTGCGCGACATTGTGCCGTTTCCCGGATGTGGTGATTGTCCCGGTAGCCATTCTAGCGATGTTCGGTCGAGCTGATTCTATCGGTCGCGCCGCGGTTCGGGTGTTGGTTTTCCTGGCGGTATACTGCGTGTCGGTGCTTTTGATTTTAGCGTTGATATATGATGGTGAACCGTTGTTATGGATAGAATCCCTTCAGGCGGGATTCGTGTCAGGTCACAATGTCGGGCGACTGGTCGGGGCATATATTCACACGGGACGGCTGGATGTGGTCGATATCATTCTCCTTTTCCTGTTCCTTTTCATCGCGGTTCGTTACTGCGATAGCGGCTGGCGGCGCGGCGCTGCCTTCGCCATACTGTTCGTAATATTGACAGGGATAATGTTTGTCAAGCTGGATAGGGTTTTCTATACGGTATGCCGGCTGCTTACGGCATGCGTAGTTATCCTCTCGGCTGTCTATGTTGCTTCGGTGAGGAAGGGAGGACGTTGGAGCGCCCTGTTGCGGGCGCTTGCGATTCTTGGCTGTTGCGTTGTACCGATGGCCGGAAGCGACGGTGGTACGTCGAAATTTATGAATATGACTTCGGTGCCGGTACTCCTCGCGCTTCTGACAGAGGCAGCGGATGGTCGGTTTACTCGGTCTGTACGCCTTATGACCTGGACTGTCCTTCTTTCGATTGCGATAGTAATGCCATTCTTTACAGCGGAGCACACAACGTTTGACGGCGGCTGGCGCGATGCGCGTTCCGTTGTGAACCACAAATTGCTTGAAAATAATACCACAACTCTCCCTCGTGCGGTGGAAATCAACAGTATGCTTGAGGAAGGTGCCGGAGTTTTGCCCGATTCGGTTCTTCTCATCGGCAGCAACAACCGCCGCTTTTTCTCGGAATATCTTTTTGGAAGGCGCAACCGGCTTTGGCCTCATTCATGGAGTGACCGCATTTTTGAGGATTCGGAGAAAATCGATACTCTTGTACAAGCAATTCGCTCGGGAAGCGTAGGCGACATCGCTTTTGTTAAATATGGAGCTAACGACAATGCGGACTTCGCGGTCAATCCGATGAGGGATGCCATAATGGGTACAGGCATTTATGCGGCTGCGGATTATGAGTGGTTTGTGATTTTTTATCGTAAACCGCAGTCGGAGGGAAGCGGGGAGCCGCTGAAATAAGAGTCGCGAATAGACACCGGGGGAAGCCGCTCGCCTTCGGCTCACTCCACCCGACATCCGACACGCTTCCGGGAATCGAGAGCCTCCCCGATTTATAATAAAGCTTAGAATAAAACGAGGGTGTATCAAAATTAAGATTTTTGGTACACCCTCCGTTTTTATGCCGCCTGAGAATCAAATAAAGATGCGGCGACTGATTTTTGGAGACATTCCCAAAATATCCGATTCTCAAGGCGCAAAATTCGATAAAATTGTAAAAACAGGCCTGAACGGGGTGTATTCCCCCCGTTTTTGGCCTGTTTCGCTGTTTTTGAACACATTTTCTTCAGATTGAAGGCAATGGCGAAGAAGGCAAAGTCCATTTTGACCTTGTCCATCCCGACGTGCCGGAAGCGTTTGTATGCCATGTCGTATTTCATCTGTCCGAAAACGGCCTCGGGCTCGATACATCGCCGTCCCCTGTGCTTTATGCCTTCTTCCGAAGTCAGCCGTTCACGGGCTTTGCGGCGGTATTCGCTGAGCCTGTGGTTGACTTCCATTATCCGGTCGCCCTTTGCCTTGAAGCAGCTTCCCCTCAGGGGGCAGCCCTCGCATCGCTGTGCCTTGTAGCGGGCGCTTTCAGTGACATACCCGCTTTCGTTTTTTGTGCGTGTCGTGCCGATACGCTCCATGCGCTGTCCCATCGGGCACACATAATAATCGTCTTCCACATTATAATGAAGAGCCTGCGGGCTGAACGGGTTCGGCTCATAACGCATGTGTTGCTCGCGGTGGAACCAGTTGTATTTGACAAAGGCTTCGATTCCTGCCTCTTCCATGAAGCGGTAGTTTTCCTCTGAACCATAACCGGCATCGGCGACCCCTGTCTGCGGTAGTTTGCCGTAACGGTCGAAAAAGGAATTGAAGAACGGTATCATTGTCAGAGGGTCACCGGGGGTCTGGAACAGTCCGAAATCGAGGATGAACTGGTTTTCCGTCCCGACCTGCAGGTTGTATCCCGGTTTTGTCTGGCCGTTGTTCATGGCGTCTTCTTTCATCCGCATGAAGGTGGCGTCACGATCGGTCTTGGAATATGAGTTGCGCCCGCCAAGAATATCCAGCTTTTCATCGTACTCGCCGAGTTTGTCGGCGTGTTCCCTGAGCTGCTTTATCTGTTTCTTGCGCTCCCTGAGCTTGTCTTTCTGTTCTTTGGTCCCGGGCCCGGGTTCATTCTCAAGATTGCGGTTAAGCTCTTCCGCGATGTTCACCAGGTCTGCCGGGGTAAAGCTCTGTCCGTTTTCCCGCTCCGCGTTTTCCTGCGCTATGGCCTCGTCTATCTGCTCCAGAAGCGCGTTTATCTTGCTGATAAGTTTTGCCCTGTTCTTTTCCGTGGTCTTTCGCCATACAAAGGTGTATTTGTTTGCTTTCGACTCAATCTTGGTGCCGTCGATGTATTCGACTTCAAGCGTGATGAAGCCCCTCTCGGCAAGGACTAGGACCAGTTGGGTAAACACCCGGTTGATTTCTTCCTTGACACGGTTGCGGAAACGGTTGATGGTGTTGAAGTCGGGCCGCTCATATCCGGCAAGCCATATGAAGTGGATGTCGCGCTTCAAAGCCGTCTCTATCTTCCGGCACGAATAGAGATTGTTCATGTAGCCGTAAATGACGGCCTTCAGCATCATCCTGGGATGATACGGGCTGCGGCCGCGTTCCTTGTACAGTTTCCTGAAATTTTCGAGCCTGAGATTGTCGATGACCGCGTCCACAACCCGGACAGGATCGTTTTCCGCAATATCTTTGTCGAGACGCTGCGGAAAAAGGATCATTTGTTTGGGATTGTAATCCCGAAAGTGTATCTTTGCAGACATTTAATTCTTTGTATACCACAAAGATACAAAATCTTTGTGATATGACAAAGCCCCGGCTTGTGAAAGTCAGGGCTTTGTTTTATGTTTAACAACAGGTTACGAAAAGAGGGTGAATCTGAATTTTGATACACCCTCTGGCTTTTCGGCCGTCAGGCTGTTGTCTGCCGGTTAGGGGGTGGTTATTTCTGGCCTTTTTTCTTTTCGAGCTGCTTCTCGATTGCTTCGAGGCAGAGGTCGATGGCTTCTTCGAAGGTGTCGGCGACCTTGCTGGCCACCATCTCTTCCTGGGGCTGCAATACTTTTACCACTGCTTCCTTGTTCATCGCCGTTTCGGGCTTTACGACCGTTAGTTTCACGTCGACGGAGGTAATCGCGGGGCTGTGGCGCTGAACGCGCTCTGCTTTCTTGTTGATGAAGGCGATCAGTTTCTCGCTGGCGTCGAAGTTGATGGCTTGAATACGTACGTCCATGTTGTCTCCTCCTTAGTTTTTTTGTGCGCGGGGATGCGCGAGTTCGTAATTCTGTTTAAGGTCGCGGTATGTTATGTGCGTGTACACCTGCGTTGTCGCCAACGACTGGTGGCCAAGCAGTTGTTGCACGGCCGAGAGGTCCGCTCCGTTGTTTAGCATGTCGGTCGCGAAAGAGTGGCGCAGCGTGTGGGGGCTGAGGCGGGATGCCCGGCTGTGGCCGGTAAGCTCCTTCTTCACGACGCGCTCGACCAGCGAGGGGTAGACCGGGAGCCCTTCCTCGCGTCTGACGAAAAATGTCTCTGTGGCGGTCTGGCCTGTGTACCTCGCCCTGACGGCGCGGTAGCGCTCTATCGCGTCCTTCAGCTCCTGGCCGAAGGGGATTACTCTTTCCTTATTACGCTTTCCGAGCACTTTTAGTTCGCCCTTGGCGGCGTCGACGTCGGCGTCGCGTAGCCCGATCAGCTCGGCGCGCCGCATCCCGGTGGAGTAGAACATCAGGACTATCAGGCGGTCGCGTATTTCGCGGAAGCTGTCGGCGGCGACGGGGGGCTCTTCAAGCACTTCCTCCATCTCTTTCTGGCGGATGTAGACGGGGAGCTCTTTGGCGAATTTCGCCAGGGGGACCTCCGAGGCGGGGTTGGACTTGGCGAGTCCCTGGCGCAGGAGGTAGGCGTAGAAGCTGCTGACCGCGGTCAGCATTTTGCGCACTGTGCGCCCGGAAAGCCCTCTTGAAGACAGCGAGAGCGCCCAGGCGCGGGTGTCGCTGCCTGTGACGCTCTTGGGGTCAAACTCTTGTGGCTTTCCGCCCGTGATGAAGTCAACGAAGCGGTCAAGCGCGTTTTTGTACGTAGCAACGGTGTGGGCTGAACTGTTCAACTCACACCGAAGGTATGTTAAAAATGCGTCGGTCGGCATAGGCTTCGCTGGGGTATTGGTTGTCTCCCGGTAGCGAAATTAACGAAAACTTTCGTGAAAAGCAAAAGTTTTTCGTTTTTTAGCGGCGCGGGCGGAGTTTTTGTCCGCCGACAGGCCTCCTGGGGCGCCTTATGCCGAAGTAGGGGAAGGGGAGCGGCTTATTCCTCGACCAGACGGAGCTTCTGGACGTAGATGGCCTTCATCATCTTCTTGCGGTTGGTAACCGAGGGCTTCTCGAACGCCTGGCGGGCGCGGAGTTCCTTCACGATACCTGTTTTCTCATATTTGCGCTTGAATTTTTTGAGAGCTTTTTCGATGTTGTCGCCTTCTTTTACTTGTACGATGATCATTTTGTTATTATTCCTTGATTTTGTTGTTGTTATCGTTTGCGGGAACGCGACCGGGCGGGGCGTTCGCTCCCCGTTGCGCGTTTTGCGCGGCAAAGTTACGCATTTTCCGCAATTTACCCAACATTCGTGCTGATTTTTTCCCGCGTTTTGTTTTGGAATTGAGGGCGCTGAGGGGGACTTGGGCTTGCGGCTGCCTGGAAATGGCCTCCCGGAGCCTTTGAAAAAATGAAACGGGGTGCAAAAAACTCGAAAAAAGTTGCGTAATTGAAAAGAAAGGCGTAATTTTGCAACGCAAAACCGGGAGAGGTTTTGTTGAAAGGTTTTTTATCGTTTGGATTGAATCTCATCCGAGTTCAATTCTACCTGCTTCAATAGCTCAGTCGGTTAGAGCATCTGACTGTTAATCAGAGGGTCGTTG
>CAJUFH010000006.1:7788-77317 GCA_910585755.1 uncultured Muribaculaceae bacterium
AGAGCATCTGACTGTTAATCAGAGGGTCGTTGGTTCGAGTCCATCTTGAAGCGCCAGTGAGGCGGAGCGTCAATTTTGACGCTCCGCCTCGTTTTATCTCGATTGGAGAGAGCAGGGGCGCGCTTCCGGGACGGCTGGGAGGCCGCTCGCTTACGCTCGCTCCACTGAACGGGGACACTTTCGCCTCGCGCCGGCTTGCCTCCCCCCTGAATAGGAGGGGCGGGAAGGAAACCGGGGAGCCTCGGGCGGGGGGAGGCCGGGGCGACTGAGGAAGGCAGCCGGGGGCGGAGGGAGGCCGGGGCGACTGAGGAAGGCAGCCGGGGGCGGAGGGGGGGCGGTGGGAGGCCGATGGGCGGGGATATAAAAGCAAAAAACGGAGCGTCAGTCGCGACGATCCGTTTCTTTAAGGGATAATGATGTATCTTTATACTTTGCTCAAATAATTCGCTATGATTTGTAAACTTGTTTTTTCAGGCACTAAGATCTAAGCTTGGTATCTTGGTTTTGCAATTCCTTTCGGATTGCGATGCAAAGGTAATAGATACTTATTACGAGGATGTTACAGACTGCGCACGTTTTCGCGACACCGCCGAAATTAACTTTGTTTAACTAAAAACGGCCCGCTTCGCCTTTTTTAACGGGGGCTTTCGAGGGCTTTCAGCCCCTTTTTCGTATCTTTGCTTTAGAAAGTGTTTAAATTTATTCCGAGTTAATTGTTATGATAACTCTTTCGGGAATTTCGAGAGTCTTTTTGGCTGCTTCCGCAAGTCTCATCGGTCACGATGCCCGCATCGCTCCCTCTTCAATTTGCGGAATCAGCTCAAAAATCCTTCTCTAAATTCTCCGAAAATAAATTTAAACAGTTTCTTAGATTTTAGACTAATGGGCAAGCACTCGAAGAACAAGAGTCCGGAATTGCAGGAAAAGATAGCGATTCTGCCGGAGACTCCCGGCGTTTATATGTATTACGACGCCGAGGGCACGGTTATTTACGTCGGGAAGGCGAAGAATCTCAAGCGGAGGGTGTCGTCGTACTTCAACCGCACGCACGA
The DNA here is from genome assembly GCA_910585755.1 of uncultured Muribaculaceae bacterium. Lineage (GTDB taxonomy): Bacteria > Bacteroidota > Bacteroidia > Bacteroidales > Muribaculaceae > UBA7173. The sequence continues at coordinate 8,841 of CAJUFH010000006.1, forward strand.
CGTGCTCCGCACGGCGCTGCTTGTCAGGGCGATCGCGGATATGAGCTATATCGTCGTGCCGACGGAGCAGGACGCGCTCAATCTCGAGAACTCGATGATCAAGGAGTACAAGCCCCGCTACAACGTGCTCCTGAAGGACGACAAGTCGTATCCCTGGATTTGCGTGACCTCGGAACTTTATCCTCGGGTGTTCATGACGCGGCAGCGCCTGCGCGACGGGTCGAAGTATTTCGGACCGTACACTGAGGCCGGGGCGGCGCGGGCCGTGCTGGAGCTGATTCGGGAGCTTTACCCCCTGCGGTCGTGCCGGGTGCCGATCACGCCGGAGTATCTTTCGCGCGGTAAGGGGAGGCTCTGCCTGGAATACCATCTGAAGCGGTGTCTAGGGTGCTGCGTCGAGGGGATGGTGACGCCTCAGGAGTATGCGGGGTGGATCGACCGCGTGAAGCAGATTCTGCGGGGAGAGACCGGGGAGCTTATGGCCTACCTCCGTGGCGAGATGGAGAGGCTTGCCGGGGAGCTGCGTTTCGAGGAGGCGCAGGAGCTGAAAGAGAAATACAAGCTGGTTGAGCGATACCGCGCCAAGAGCGTCATTGTCAGCCAGACGGTCGACCAGGTCGATGTCTTCGGGGTTGACGACGACGGGGGGCGCGACGTGTACATTAATTATATGCATGTCAGGCGGGGGGCGGTCGTGCGCTCGCTGACGCTCCAGTACAAGCGCCGTCTCGACGAGGGGCTGCCGCAGCTCCTGGGCTACGCCATGGGGGAGGTGCGCTCGCGGTTCCAGGCCGACTTCAAGGAGGTTGTGCTCCCGGAGCTGCCCGACGCGGAGTTCCCGGGGGTTACGTTCACGATTCCCCAGCGCGGCGACAAGGCGAAGCTGCTTGATGTCTCGGCCCGCAACGCCCGCCAGAGCAAGATTGACGCGCTGAAGCATCTGGAGAAGACCGATCCGGCCAAGCGCGCCGAGCGGACGCTGGAACGGATGAAGGCCGACTTCCGCCTGAACGTGCTGCCGCGCCATGTCGAGTGCTTCGACAACTCCAATATCCAGGGCACGAACCCGGTAGCGTCGTGCGTGGTGTTCCGCGACGCCAAGCCGTCAAAAAAGGACTACCGCCACTTCATTATCAAGACCGTCGAGGGGCCCGACGATTTCGCGTCGATGAAGGAGGTCCTGACGCGCCGTTATTCCAGGATGCTCGCCGAGGCTCCCGACGACCTGCCACAGCTGATTGTGGTCGACGGAGGCAAGGGGCAGCTTTCGGCCGCGGTCGAGGCGCTGGAGGAAATCGGGCTCCGGGGCGTGATTGCCGTGGTCGGCATCGCCAAGCGTCTGGAGGAGATTTACTTCCCCGGCGATTCGGCCCCGCTTTACATCGACAAGAACTCGGAGAGCCTGCGGGTGGTCCAGCACCTGCGCGACGAGGCGCACCGCTTCGGTATCACGCACCACCGCGACCGCCGATCGAAGGCCCAGATCGTCAGCGCGCTGTCGGGTATCAAGGGTATCGGTCCGGCCACGGAGCGCGAGCTGCTGAGCCGCTTCAAGAGCGCCAAGCGGGTCGCGGAGGCGTCGCTCGACGCTCTTGCCGAGGTCGTGGGGCCTGCGAAGGCGAGACTCGTCAAAGAGGGATTGACCCGTAAGGGGGGTGATTTGGTCTGAAAAGTGTATTTTCGCGGGGCGTTCAACTTTTTGGGGTACATTCGCGTTAAGAATATAAAAGTAAAAAAGATGAGAGGGATTGTAAGAAAATATGCCGCCGCGGCCGCGATATTTGCCGCTGCTTCCGGACTCGGCGCTTCGGCGCAGAGATTCGAGCCTATAAAATATGGAGATTTCGAGAACTGGGTAACCCGCAACATTCCCGAGTCGCGCATCATCGGGGGCAAGACCAAGACGCTCTACGAGATAGCGCCTAACGCCACTATCAATGGCGACAAGGTGTATACCAACCAGGGAGGCTCCCCATGGGCTACCTCCAACATCATGGCGAAAGTGATGGGAATCACCAAGGGTAGCAACGCCGTTTTTCCCGACAGGAGGGAGACGGGGGGCCGCTGCTGCAAGATGACGACGCTGATGGAGCAATGCAAGGCGTTGGGAATCATTAATGTAGACGTGGTAGTCGCCGGGTCAATCTTCCTGGGCAGATTCTTCGAGCCGGTGAAATCGACCTCCGAGCCGTACTCGAAAATGGAGATGGGGATTCCCTACACGGGACGCCCCAAGGCGCTCAGATTCGACTACAAGGTAGAGGTGCCGAAAGGTGGAGGCCGGGTCTATTCTTCGGGTTTCGGTAAGAAAAAGACACTTCCGGGTACCGACAATGCGGAGGTTTACATCATCCTCCAGCGCCGTTGGGAGGACGAGGACGGGAACCTTTACGCCAAGCGCGTTGGGACCGGGCGCGAGCATTTCGGACGCTCCACCCAGGGGTGGGTCAACGGTCACAAGCTCCCCGTTCTTTACGGCGACATAACCTTAAGGCCAGACTATAAGAGCTGGATGGGGCTGATTCCCGAGGACAAGAGCTATTACGCCCGCAACTCAAAGGGAAAGATGGTGCCTGTCAAGGAGGTCGGATGGGACTCGCCCGACGCGACCCCGACGCATCTGATGGTTATGGCTTCAGCAGGCTCGGGCACCGCCTATATCGGGACCCTCGGGCTGACTCTGTGGCTTGATAATGTCGGATTAGTATATTAGGCGAGGGGGGCGGTTTTGAGGCCTTTGCGGAGCCAGTAGCCGCCGCGGAGACGCCAGAGGAAGATGGCGCCGCGGAAGCAGAGCTCGGCACACATCGCGGCCCATACTCCGGCAAGTCCCATCGTCGGAGCCAGCAGGGCGGCCAACGGGATGCGCACGAGCCAGATGCTGCCGAAATTCATCACGGCGGGGATAATCGTGTCGCCGACCCCCACCATCGCGCCGTAGGCCACGATCGAGGCGGCGTACATCGGCTCGGCCCACGCCTCGATGCGGAGCGCTTCCGCTCCGAGGGCGCAGATTTCTTCGACGGGACTCATCAGGGCCATCACGGCCGGCGCGGCGATGTAGAGGATTACCCCCATGACGGTCATAATCGCCATGCCCATCCCTACCGTTATGTAGGCGAACTGCCTCGCAAGGCGCGGGCGTCCGGCGCCGTAGCTTTGGCCGGTGAGGGTGGTTGCGGCGTCGCCGATTCCGAATCCGGGCATGTAGCAGAGGCTTTCCGCCGTCACGGCGAAGGCGTTGGCGGCGATTGCCATTATGCCGAGGGGGGCCACGATGATGGTGATCATAATCTGCGCGGCGGCAAACACGGCGTGCTCGAGCGTCATCGGAGCCGCGACCTTGACGGCGTTGCGTAGCACCGGGCGCGTCGGCCGGTAAGAAATCGCACGCCCTTTGAGCGCGATATGCTCCTGGCGCGTCAGGAGGTACCACAGCACGAGCGCCACCGTGACGATTTCCGCCGAGACGGTGCCGAGCGCCGCCCCGAGGACGCCTAATCCTGCGCCGGGCATCGTGAACGACACGCCTAACCATTCAACCGGGCGGGTGGGGAATATCAGGAACAGGTTGAATACCACGTCGAGTAGGCACATCATGACGTTGAGGCCTCCAGGAACCTTCATATTTCCCGCGGCGCGGAGTATTCCCGAGCCTAAATAGTTGAGCGTCAGCAATGGGAGCGCCCCGACGAACACGGCGAAGTAGAGGGTCGCGTTGCCGCAGACGGTCTCGCTCCCTCCGAGCCAGTGAGGCAGGGGCCGGGCAATCGCCAGCCCTATCAGCGCCATCACGGTTCCGAAGATTAAGGAGGCGGTGAGGCCCTGGGCCACAATCTTGCGGGCCGAGGCGTAGTCTGTCGCTCCGACGCGGTGGGCCACCTGCACGGAAAAGCCCGCTGTCGCCGCCGAGCAGATTCCCCAGAAAAGCCACAGCGAGGAGCTCATCAGGCCGATGGATGCCGAATCGTCGGCTCCGAGGCGCCCGACCATCGACGCGTCGATGTACTGCATGATGATGCTGGATAGCTGTGCCATAATGGCCGGCCACGACAATTGCGCGGCCAGCTTCAGGCGTTGGCGGAAATCGAGGGGCTTCCCCTGCTGTATAAGTGCTATGCTCAAATCATTGCCGTTTAAGTTGTTTCAGACCGGCCGCGAGGCGTTTCAGCCCTTCGGCGAGCTGGCGGCGGGGACACGCGATATTTATGCGCAGGTAGCCGCCGCTGCCGTACATCTCGCCGCAGTTGACCCATACCTTGGCGTTCTCCTTCAGCCATTCCTCCATTGTTTCGGACGGGATGCCGAGGGAGCTTACGTCGAGCCATGGGAGGTATGTTGCCTCCAGGAGCGACAGTTTCAGGTAGGGAAGCTCCTCTGCCAGGAATGAGAGGGTAAACTCGTAATTGTCAGTTATGTATGCTTTCAGTGCCTCGAGCCACAGCGCTCCCTCCGGGGAGTAGGCGGCTTTCAGCCCTTCAACTCCGAAGGGGTTCACGTCGCAGACCTCGTTTATGTTGATTGCCTTGTCGACCAGCGCTTTGACATCGCTGTCGGGGCAGATTATGTTGGCAATCTGGAGCCCGGCGGTGTTGAACGCCTTGGAGGGGGAGAGGCAGACGACGGCCCGGGGGTCGATAGGTCCGTAGGGGGTATAGCGGTTGTCGCCGATTGTAAGCTCGCAGTGGATTTCGTCGCTGACGACCCTCACTCCGTTGCGGCCGCAGATTTCAGCCACGCGGCGCAGCTCGTCAGCGGTCCAGGCCCTTCCGGCAGGATTGGCGGGGTTGCAGAGGAGCATCAGGGTGTTCCCCGGGCCGGCGGCTGCGCGTTCGAGCGCCTCGAAGTCCATGCGGTAGGTGAAGCGCCCGTCGGGAAGCTCTTCGCGGCGCAGTGGGGCTTCGACGACGCGGCATCCGTTGTTGCGGATCGAGGAGAAGAAGCAGTTGTAGACCGGAGTCTGCACGATTACTCCCTCCCCCTCTTTCGCCAACGCCTTGATAATGGCTGAAATAGCCGGGACTACGCCGGAGGTGTAGATTACCTGTTCCCGGTCGAAACGATAGCCGTGGCGGTCGGCGAACCAGCGGGTCAGCGCCTCGTAATAGTCGTCGCCTACGAGGGTATAGCCGAAAACGCCGTGGTCGACGCGCCGGCGGAGCGCCTCGATAACGCAGGGGGCGGTGCGGAAATCCATATCCGCGACCCATAGGGGTATGACCTCCGGGTCAGGGTCGGAGTCCCATTTGTAAGAGCCCGAACCCCGGCGGTCGGCCGGGGTGTCGAAGTCGAAAGTATGGTTGGGTCTGTTATCCATCAGATTTCGGTCGAAATCTCGCAATCGGCGGGGTCGAGGATGTTTTTGTCGAGTATTATCTCACCGATACTCAGCGCCTTTATGGAGCCGGAGCGGGGATTCTTGACGCTGACGATGGCGTTCTTGACCGTAGCCCGCAGGTCGGAGTCCTCGAACGCCAGGTCGCAGGCGGGGCCGAACTCACAGTCCTCCAGCACAAGGTTCTCGCAGTAGCAAAGGGGCTGCGTGCCGTTGATTTTGCAGCGCACCAGGCGCAGGTTGCGCGAGTGCCACCCGAGGTATTCCCCTTCGAAAACGGAGTCATAGACCGTCACGTTGTCTGTTTCCCAAAACGCGTCCTTGGAGTCGATTACGGCGTTGCGGATTACGACGTCGCGGCAATACTGGAAGGAGTAGTTGCCCTGCTGGCGGTAGCGGTCAATGTCAACGTCGGAGCAATGGAAGAAAACGTAGTCGGCCTTCTGGACCTCGACGTCGCGGAGGCGCACCCCGCGGCAGCTCCAGAGGGTTTCCTGGGCGTCGGGGATGCGGACATCCTCCAGCGAGAGGTTGTCCATCTCGCGGAACATCTTCGGCGCGTCGACCTGCGTGTGGCTCATTTCGAGATTCTTAGAATACCAGAGGGCGGCGCGTGCCCCGGGGGTGAACTCGCAGTCGGCGACCCGGAAGCCGTCGACATGCCAGAAGGGGTATTTTCCCTCGAAGCGGCACCGTACGGCCTCAATCTGCGTGCAGCATTTGAGGGCCGACTCTCCCGGATGGAAAACGGTGTCGGTAAGGCGCAGGTTGTGTGTCGCGAACAGGGCGCGTTCGCCTCCGAACTCCTCCCCCTTGATTTCCTTGAGGGAGGTGGGGTCGGTTATGCTTTTGATTTCCATAATAAAGTAACTTCGCGGTTTTTCAATCGCGAAGTTACTAAAAATCGTTCAGACGCGGATTACCCAAATCTTCGGCCCGCTTACCAAATCAGAAGCTATAACTTAATCCGATGGCGGGGACGATCGCGTGGACGGCGTAGTCGGCCTTGAAGTCGACAGTTTCGGGGACGTCGGCCTTGGGATACGCTGGGAGGCCGAGCGGGGTCACGACGGAGTTGTATTTGTCGACCGCCGCGGAATATGCCTGGGCGAAGCTCTTCTGGTCGATGCGGCCGGTCGCACCCTTGACACCCATCCCTTTGATATACATAAACGCGAGGTCGATCGCGAGCCGCTTTGTCGGGCGGAAGGTCAGGCCGATCGAAGGCTCGATTTTCGTCATCGCCGGGGTCTCGGGGTTGTAGTAGTCTGTGTCGCAAGGAGAGAGGTCGACCATCAGGCCCGCCCGGAGGTCGAGCTTCCTGGTAACGCCCCACTGCGCTCCAAGGTGGAAGGTCATCGCGTCGCGGTAGTTTTTCTTGATTTTCTGGTCGAACTTGGAAAGTCCGGCGAACTTGATGTCGAGGTAGTCGTATGAGGCCCAGCCGTTGAGCTGCACGTCGGCGGCGATTTCCAGGTTGCCGAGGGGGCGGTAGGCCGCACCGACGGTGAAGACGTACGGGCATGGCATCGAGGCCGAGAAGTTGGTGGAGCTCATCTCGTCGAGGCTTTCGCGCAGTACGTTCTGGAGGAAGGGGGAAGCGTCGTAGGAGACCGCGGCGTCACCCTTCTTCACCTTCATATCCATTTCGGAGCGGAGTGAGGCGCCGAGGGTCCACTTTTCGTTGATGTTGTACATCAGGCCGACGCTGAAGCCGAGCGCCAGGTCCGACGTGCCGCTGAGGTTGACCGACGCGGGAGGAATGTTCTTGTCGGCCGGTTCCGCCGGCTTCTCACCGGGATTAGGGCTGCCCGGTATGAGCTGCGACTGCAACGCCGCGGCCTGCCAGGCGATGTCGCCGAGTTTCGAGGCCATGTCCCAGGTAAGCAGCCCTTTGGAGAGGTTCACGTTACCCCAGGAAATCATCAGCCCGGCGCCGATCGAGAACTTTTCCGAGGCGCGCCAGGCGAGCGTCGGCTGCACGGTGAAAACCTGAAGGCTGACCGACTCGCTGAGCGTAGCCCCGGGCCACGCTTTTCCCCAGTTGATCGACGAGCCGTAGGGGGTGTAGAGCGTAATCCCGGCATAAAGCTCCTCGTAGACGTGGAAGGAAGCCGCGAAGTTGAATGGCGTGGAGATTTTGTTTGAGGTCTCCCACTGCGTCCCCTCGTGCTTGCAGTACGCGCTCGCCTTTATGGCGCTCATTCCTGCCGACACGTCGAGCGTCTTGTCGGTGAAGGCCATAGCCGCCGGGTTGAAAAGCTGGCTTTCCGCGCCGAGCTTGAGGGCCACGCCGGTGTGCCCCATGCCGGTCTGCCTGGCGCTGAAGGAGTTTACCTGGTAGCCTTCCGCGGCAGCGGAGAGCGCCGCGAGAGCCGCCACAGCGGCGGCCAGAACTTTTTTCATAATCGGATTTCCGTTAAAATTCCGCCAAAGTTACCAATTTTCTCCCAAAACGCCAAATTCGCGGCCCTAACCCCCGCGTCCTAAGTCCGGCTATGGCTTTCGCATTGGCTGATTGGGCATCAGTAGGTATGGCGGAAGTTTTTGATTGAAATCCCGTTTATTTCCGGCAAATCCTCGCCGGTATATATCAGGTTCTTGCTTCCGATCAATTCGGGATAAGCTTTTTCAAAACTGCGTATCCCCTTGGTGAAATCCGGATGGAAAGTCGATGACGACTTTATTTCGTAGCAGTCGTAAGTATTCCCGTTTTTTATCAGCAGATCGACTTCTGTGCCGTTGGAATCGCGGTAGAAATAAAGACTGCCATCCCGTCCGGCGTTATAGCCCCTTTTAAGATAGTCTATAACAACCATATTCTCAAACAGATGCCCGCGCATCTTGTCGCGGTTAAGAGTCTGAGGCGAGTCTATGTCAAGGAGATACGCGGCGAGTCCGCAATCTGTGAAATATATTTTCGGGCTTTTGGTAAGGCGTTTCCGGGTATTGGTGAAAAATGGCGGCAGCAAGTAGACGAGGTATGAGGCCCGGAGCACCGACAACCACGAGTTGACGGTGTTGACAGCGACACCCAGCTCGTTGGACAGCTCGGAGGCATTGAAAACACTCCCTATGCGGGCCGCACACAATTTCACGAAGCGTTGGAATGTGTCCAGTTCTCTTACTGCCAGGATGTTGCGTACGTCACGTTCCAAGTACGTCTTGGTATAGTTGGAGTAAAGCATCCTTGCGATATTTTTGCCGCTCCATATTGCGGGATAGAACCCCTTGTATAAGATGGTGTCTGTTGATTCGTCAACGCTAAGATTATTAATCTCGTTTAATGAAAGGGGGAGGAGTTCAAAAACCGCAGACCTTCCCGCCAGAGACTGAGTGACCGAATGTAACAGTGCGAACTGAGAACTGCCCGTCAGAAAGAATCTGCGTTCAGGATAGTTGTCAACTATTCCCTGGATATAAGAGAGAAGCTCCGGCGTATGTTGTACTTCGTCGATTATAACTCCGTTCTGAAACTGAGAGAGGAATCCTTTTGGATCTGATTTTACCGCTTGTCTTACGTCCGGATCCTCCATTGAAAAATATGGCGTTTCGGCGAACAGGTGTCGAAGAATCGTAGATTTGCCTGACTGTCGCGGTCCGGTCAGGGTTACTACCGGGAAATATTCTGAAGCTTCTACAATGGCTGAAGCCATCGTGCGCTGAATGTACGTGTCTGTCATAACTCGCAATTTATGCAAATTGTCAATTCTACTGCAAATTTACATAAATTATCCCGAACAACCAAATTGACAGGGAGTTAATTTGTCGGGTTAGGGCTGATTGTACCCTTCCATCCGGGTAAATAATAAGGGTGTATCGGATTATGATACACCCTTATGAGGTTTTGCGACGTCCTTTAAGGGCGTTGGGTCTTGAATTAGAGGGGGAGGAGGAGCAGGCGGGGCTGGGAGAGCATGCCGGAGGGCTGGAGGGGGGAGTCGGCGCGGAGGGTGCGGACGGGGCAGGAGGTGCGGCGTTCCGCTTCGGGAAGGGTGGTGTCGCCGATCAGGCGGTTGTTCCAGGTGTTCACAATCCTGATTTCGATTTTGTTGTTCCCTTTACGCAGTGCGTCGGTAATGTCGAGGGTGTAGGGGGCGGTCCATACTCCTCCGACGAGGGTTCCGTTGACGCGCACCTCGGCCATGTCTCCGACGTTGCCGAGGTCGAGCGTCACGCGGCTCCCTTTCGGGCGCACGGGGAGCTTGGCGTCGGCGGTGTAGACCATCGTGCCGGAGAAATGGCGGACGAACGGGTCGGCGTTGTCAGTCAGGGAGCCGGGAGTGACCTCTTTGAGTTCGCGGACTTCTCCGAAGGGGGATTCCAGTCGCAGATTCCATTTTTCCGGGAGCGAGACCCACGGGGCCGCTTCGGGGAAGTTCTCCCCGGAGGCTCCGTCGCGGGCCGCCGGTTTCTCGAACACGATGAAGAGGCTCTGCCTGGGCGCGAGCTTCATAGGCACGGTTACCGAGGAGTCCGCCGCCAGGGTGAAGCGGGGCAGGAGGCGGCGCGTTCCGGCCGCCGCCTACGCCCTCAACAAGGTGCGCCGCCTTTCCGCGATCGAGACCCTCATATGGCACGCTATCGCCGACAACGATGTCGAGGGGACCCTTAACCTGGGGCTGCACTACGGCAAGTTCGACACCCAGCACGGCTCCTACGCTCCCAAGCCCTCCTGGTATGTCTACCAGGCGTTCGGTACCCCGAACGAGAGTGCCGTGCTCGACCCCTACAAACGACTGATCGGCATCGACGACTGGGACGACATCATCCACCCCGTCAACGACTGAGCCCTCAGCCAACCGCCAAACCAAGAAACCAATCACATTCATGAAAAAACATAGTCTGACCTCAAAACTGGCGCTGGTACTGACGGCCGCCGCCATTGCCGTCGTCCCGGTATCGGCCGCGGCGGACCCGCTCCCCGCGCAGCAAGCCTCGCAGGCCCCGGCGGCGTCGGTAGTCTCCGGCATCGTGGTCGACGAGAACGGCGAGCCCCTGACCGGCGTTACGGTCGCGGAGAAAGGGAAGCCGTCCAACGCCACTATGACGAATCTCGACGGCGAGTTCCGCCTGGGAGTGCGTCCCGGCGCGTCAATCCGCGTTTCCTACGTGGGCTACGTTCCCCGCGAGGTTTCAACCAAGGGAGCGCGCCCGGGATTCAAAATCGCGATGCAGCCCGACGACAACGTGCTCGACGAGGTTGTAGTCGTTGGCTACGGAGCGCAGAAGAAAGTCTCCGTGACCGGTTCGGTAGCCTCGATCAAGACCGACGACATTAAGAAGAACGCCGCCCCCAACCTGGCAGCGACCCTCTCGGGACGCCTCCCGGGCCTGGCGACGATGCAGACGACAGGACGCCCGGGCGCCGACGAGGTGACGATGTACCTCCGCGGCGCGGGTACCGTCAACGGCTCCAACCCCCTGATACTGATTGACGGGGTGCCGCGCGACGGCATCGGCCACCTCGACCCAAACGAGGTGGAGTCGGTGACGGTGCTGAAGGATGCCTCCGCGACCGCGGTCTTCGGTGTCCGCGGCGCGAACGGCGTGATTCTCGTAACCACCCGCCGCGGCCAGGCCGGCACGATGGAGCTTAGCGCCTCCTTCGACTACTCCCTCCAGCGGTTCACCACCTCGACAGACCGCATCCACTCCTGGGAGTTCGCCGAGCTGCGCAACGAGGCGTTCCTCAACGACAACCCCGGAGGGGAGGCCCCCTACACCCCGTATATGATCGAGATGTACCGCAACGGCAAGAACCGGGTCTTCTATCCCGACGTCTACCCGATGGACTACTTCTTCAAGAAATGGGCCCCGCAGATACGCGCCAATCTCAACATGAACGGCGGCAGCGACCGTATGACTTACTTCGTCAACGTCGGCTATGTAGGGCAGTCAGGCCAGTTCAAGACCGAGGACTCCAAAGAGCTCGGCTACGATCCCTCCTACAATATGAACCGCTACACCTTCCGCTCGAACGTCGACGTCAACCTGGCTTCGAACCTCAAGCTGTCGGTCAACCTGGCCTCGTATCTAGAGAAGGTCAACTCACCCCAGGCAACCGACCTCTACGGCGGAAACGTGGAATCAATGACCGCCGACCTCTTCGCCCGCGCGATTTCGATGCCTCCGACCTCCCAGGGCCCGCTGACCGTAGGGGGTTACTTCACTCCCGACGGCACCCCGGTACCGGCCGGAAAGGTGGTGTCGCCGAGCGATGTCTCCGACCCGAAGGACAACAAGTTCGCCGATATGAACTACCGCGGCTACCAGCGTTCGACCAACCTGAGCCTCAATTCGTCGGTGATTCTCGACTGGGGGCTTGACTTCATCACCAAGGGACTGAGCACCAAATTCATGGTCTCCTTCGACGCGTTCTCGACAACCACCACTTCGGCCTCCCGCATGTATGACCTCTACCAGGCTTACCCGGCCAGGAATCCCGGGGATGAATGTACATATATGGCCATACGCCTGAATCAGAACGACGTGCTCTCGTCCCCCAGGCGTTCGAGCGCATCGAACTACTACCTCAACCTCCAGTACTCGATAAACTACGCCCGCACTTTCGGCCTCAACCGCGTGACGGCCATGGCACTCGTGCAGCGCGACAACTGGCAGACCTCCGCGCCCGACCTCCCCTATAACATGCTCGGCTTCTCGGGGCGCGTCACATACGATTTCGACTCCCGCTACCTGGCCGAAATCAACGTTGGTTACAACGGCTCGGAACAGTTCAGCCGCAAGCACCGTTTCGGATTCTTCCCGGCCTTCTCGGCTGGATGGGTGGCGTCCAACGAGGCGTTCTTCCCCCGCAACCGGGTGCTGACCCACCTCAAGCTCCGCGGCTCCGTCGGCAAGGTCGGCAACGACAAGCTCGGTGCCTCCAGGTTCCTCTACCTCTCCTCGATTACGATGGGTGGCGGCACTATCCCCTCCCTGGGGCGCGGCCAGGCCGTGTATATCGGCAAAATCGGCAACGAGGACCTTACCTGGGAGACCGCCATCAAGCAGAACTACGGAATTGACTTCAAGTTTTTCGACAACCTCTCGCTCTCGTTCGACTACTTTACCGAGAAGCGCGACGACATCCTGATTACCCGTGGCACTGTCCCGGCCCTCCAGGGTGTCCCCTTAGGGGACCTTCCGAAGGTCAACATGGGCAAAATCGACAACTCTGGCTTCGAGATTGACGGCCGATATACCAACCGTTTCGGCGAGTTCCTGGTATCGGTCAACGGCAACTTCGGCTACAACAAGAACAAGATTGTGGAAATCGACGAGGCGCGGCTGAGCGAGGACTACGCCTGCCGCTACCGCCAGACCGGCTACAGCGTCGGACAGCAGTTCGGCTATACCATCGACAGGTCAAACGGCAACGGGTTCATCAACACCCCCGAGGAACTCGAATGGGCGAAGAAGGCCTACAAGATGGGCACTCCCCGCATGGGCGACTTCCTTTACAAGGATGTCAACGGCGACGGCGAGATTAACGACAAAGACTATCTCCCGATCGGTTACAGCAACATTCCCCGGATTACCTACGGTTTCGGCGGTTCGGTCGAATGGCGCGGCATCGACTTCTCGGTGTTCTTCTCCGGCCTGGCCAAAGCGTCGCGCCTCTACAACTCCTGGGGAGTCAGCGAGACCGTCGGCACCGGTTACTTCAACGAGCAGCACCTCCACGCCTGGACCCCCGAACGCTACGCCGCCGGGGAGGAAATCTCCTGGCCCGCGCTGGGTACTGTCGCCAACGTCAGCATGCAGCCCAACGACTTCTTCATCATGGACCGCAGCTTCCTGCGCCTGAAGAGCATCGAGCTGGGCTACTCCCTCCCGCAGAAGTGGCTAAAGAAAATCGGCATGACGACCTGCCGCTTCCACGTCAGCGGCAACAACCTCGTGACCTGGAAGAAAATCAAGCAGAAAACCATCGACCCCGAACAGTATTGGGAAGCGTCGTACCCGCTTAACAAGCTCGTGAACTTCGGCGTGAACTTAGTATTCTAACCCTCTCCTTATCAAGCAACCGCAATGAAATTCAAAACATACATGACACGCCTCCTGCTGGCGTCGGGCCTTCTGATGGGAACGGCGGCGTGCAGCGACGTCCTCGACGAGGCCCCCGACGGCTCCATGGAGTTCGCCGACATCTTCAAGGACCCCGACAAGACGGCGGCGTTCCTCAATACCTGCTACAACAGCCTCCCTCAGAAAGGATATTACTACTGGGGCTGGGAAACGATACCCAACGCCCTGAGCGACGACGGATGGTCGAACTGGGATTTCGCCGGTGAGCCGGTCGGCCAGATTTACGCCGGCAAAGGCTCCGCCGCCGAGCACCCTATCCCTGACTGGGCTCCGAAATTCGGCGGTATGGGAAACAACGAGGATTTCTGGAACCGCTACTGGCAGCAGATCCGTTACTGCACCCTCTTCATCGAGAACATCGACAACGCCGCGGTGCGCTCCGAAGCCGAGCGCGACCGTATGAGGGCCGAGGCCCATGTGCTCCGCGCCTATTTCTACTCCGAGCTTGTCAAGTGGTACGGGCAGGTGCCCGTGATGGAGAACTCCGTGTCCTTCGACGCCGATTTCTCCGGCCTTCGACGTGCCTCGGTCTACGATGTCGCGAAATTTATCGAGACGGACTGCGACTTCGCGATTTACTCCGACAACCTCCCCTGGCGTATCACCTCCGCCTCCGAGGCTACCCGCGCCACAAAAGCCCTCGCCTGGACTCTCAAATCGAAAATGATGCTTTTCGCCGCTTCACCCCTCTTCAACGAGGGTGAGGACCATTGGGAGGAAGCCTACCAGGTCAATCTCAAGGCCGTGGCAGCGCTTAAGGAGAACGGCTACGAGCTTTTCACGCGCTGTACCAACCCCAATACCTTCGGCACGGGCGCGGCCGCGGCTATCCGCCAGCTTATCAACACCGAGGCCGATTACGCCGCCGAGCCGCGTGACCGCGAGACGATTTGGCAGGGGCACGGATATACCTGTTTCGTATGGCATATCGGAGGCATAGGCTCCGGCATGGACGGAACGTATTCCGCCGGGACGGCCCCAACCCAGGAGCTGAACGACGCCTTCAACACTACCGACGGTGAACCGGTGCTCGATCTCGCCAGGCCGTACCTCGACGAGCGCCATCTCCAGCCCAACTACAATCCCCGCAGTTGCTACGACCCCAAGAACCCGTATGCCAACCGCGACCCCCGAATGGCCGAGACAATGGTCTACAACGGTGCGCAGTACAAGTACGCCGGACAGACCTACACCTGCGAGACATTCGAGGGGGGCAAAAACCATATCGACCTGGGACAGACCGACGACTATACCCGCACGGGCTATTACCACTGCAAATACATCCAGCCCGGCGCCGGAGACGGTATCCAGTTTAACGTGCAGACTCCCCCCTGGAAGTATTTCCGGCTGGCCGAGGTGATTCTCAACCTGGCTGAGGCCGCGGCAGAGGCCGGACACCTCGACGACGCCAAGGACGCCGTCGACGAAATCCGCGCCCGAGTGGGGATGCCGGCCCTCCCCTCCGGCCTCAGCCGCGAGGCGATGGTGCTCCGCGTCCGCAACGAGCGCCGAGTTGAGCTGGCCTGGGAGGAGAACCGCTATTTCGACATGCGCCGCTGGCACCTCCCCGAAGAGGATATGCACTACGAGGCATCGTACCTTACCGGCCTGCGCCCTGAGAAGCAGCCCGACGGCTCGTTCATCTACACCCGCTACAACATCTGGGAAAATCCCCGCGGCGGGGCCGAGGCGCGCGACAAGCTCCTCCCGATTCCCTTGCAGGAGAGCGCCCGCCTCGAGGCGGTGACCGGCGCGAAATGGCAGAACCCCGGCTGGTAACACATATATTCCCCAAATCATCAGTTTCCTACCATGAATTGTAAGAAATACATAATAACGGCGGCGCTGACGGTATGCGCCACATCCGCGGCAGCGGCCGTCGCCGGGGATTCGGTCTCCGTCAACCTGGGCTACCACGAGATTCCGCGCGACGCTCTTACCGGGTCTGTCGCGACGGTCTACGGCTACCAGCTCGCCCGGACCCCGGAGCCGTCGCTCCCCAAGACATTCAACGGCCTTCTCCCTGGCCTCACCATGGTCGAGAACTCCCATATCCCGGCCCAGGGGGCCGTGTCGACGGAGGATCCCGGAGTGAGGATGTGGATCCGCGGCCTGTCGACCGTCAACGGAACCACCCCGATGGTGATTGTCGACGGTGTGCTCTGCCCCGGAACAAACTACGTCTACTTCACCCCCGAGGAGATTGAGTCGGTCTCAGTGCTCAAGGACGCCGCGACCCTCTCGCTCTACGGAATCCAGGGGGCCAACGGAGTGATCGCCATCAAGACCAAGCGCGGCTCCGTCGGTGCTCCCAGGGTAGTGGTCACTTTCGACGAATCCTTCCAGAAGATGACCCGCCATCCCCGGATTTTCAGCTCCCTGGAATACGCCTCCCTGCGCAACCAGGCCGGCTATAACGACGGGCTGGGGCGGTTCTCGCAGTTCTCGCAATGGGACCTCGACCAGTACCGGGCGATGGACAGCGAGGGGTATGCCGACAACAACTGGTACGATATGTTCCGCGGCGACCTCCAGCTTATGACCCGCGCCGGAATCGCCGTGAGCGGAGGCAACAACCGCGCACGCTACTTCACGAGCGTCAACTACCTCCACCAGAACTCCTCCTTCAAGACCGAAAAGAACAGCAAATACGACCCCAAGCCTAAGAGCGACTGGTTCAATTTCCGCACGAACCTCGACCTTACCTTCAACTCCTACCTGACCGGTTTCCTGTCGCTGGCCGGCAACATCCGCAACGACAAGACTACCGGGTTCTCGAACTCCGACATCTACGCCTCCCTTTTCTCCCTCCCCCCGACAATGTACGGGCCGGTCACTCCCGACGACGGCACGGTACTGAAGGGTAACCAGGTCGTAGTGACGCAGAACTGCGGAAACACCCCCTACGGCATGCTCAACCGTTCGGGCTACATCCATAACCTGACGGTCAACGTCGCGGCCCAGGCCGGTGTCGGTATCGACCTCGGATTCCTCACAAAGGGGCTCTCCCTGAACGGGCGCATGGCCTACCAGACAAACTCCTTCAACCAGACGGCGACCACCCAGGACTTCGAGCGCTGGATACGCACCAACGACCTCAACACCCTCCAGTTCACCAAGTTCGGAACATCCCTCAACTCCAACCTGGCCTACGGGAAGGCTTCGACGATGGACTGGAACCTCAACCTTTCGGCCCAGCTTTCCTACCGCCGTACCTTCGGCGACCACTATGTCGACGCTTTCGCCTATATAATGTACCAGAACCAGGAGCTCCAGAAGAGCGCCTTCCAGTACAAGCGCCAGAGCATGGGGGCGACCGTCACCTACGGCCTCTTCAACAGGTACTTCCTCAGGGGCGACATCGGAGGCTCAGGCTCCGACCAGTTCCACAAGGACCACCGCTGGACGGCGACCCCGGCTGTCTCCGCCGCCTGGATTGTCTCCCGCGAGAGCTTCCTCCGCGACGTCGTGTGGCTTGACAACCTCAAGCTCCGCGCAAGCTACGGCATAACCGCCAACGACCAGTTCGGCAACGACCGCATGCTCTACTCCGACTATCTCGACGTCAACGGCAACGAGGGCCTGATGGGGAACCCGTCGCTGGTGGCCGAGAAGATTAAGAAGCAGAACTACGGTTTCGACCTGGGGCTGTTCAACGACCTCGACATCACTTTCGACTGGTACAAGTCGCGCACCGACAACATGCTCGTCGGTTCATCCAACCGCGTCCCCTCCTTCCAGGGTGTCCCCCTGGGCAACTATCCCCGCACCAATACCGGCAAGATGGAGAACCAGGGCTACGAGATTTCGGCCCTATACTCCCGCCGCATCGGGCGCGACTGGACAATCACTGTCGGAGGCGCCTTCTCCTATAACAAGAACAAGGTAATCTCCGTCAACGAGAGCCCGCAGCCCGAAACCGCCGCCTACCGCTACCGCTCCGAAGGATTCTCCTACGGTACCCCCTGGGGTTACCTGGTCGACTACTCCAACGGCAACGGCTTCTTCAACTTCCCCGAGGAAATCACCGCATCCGGGCTTACATACTCCTTCGGCACTCCTCGCGTCGGCGACCTGGTCTACAAGGACCTCAACGGCGACAAGGTAATCGACGAGAAGGACATGGCGCCGATAGGGTACTCCTCTATTCCGAGAACCTCCTATTCCATCAACCTCGGAGCATCGTGGAAGGGTATCGAGGTCAACGTGCTGATGCAGGGCGTGGCCAAGACCTCGGTTGTGATGGGTGGCACCGGAATATACGAGAACGCTTTCGACGGGGTGTTCAACGACATCCACGAACACGCCTGGACCCCCGAACGCTGGAACAACGGCGAGGAGATTACCTTCCCGGCCCTGTCGCTCAACCGCTCTACCAACCACGTCGCCTCCGACTTCTTCTGCTGGGACGCCTCCTTCTTCCGCATAAAGAACATCGAGGTCGCCTATACCCTCCCGAAAGTGGTGTCCGATAAAATCAGGGCGCAGGCAATCCGCGTCTCCTTCCAGGGACACAACCTCGCGACCTGGGACAATATGAAGTCGAAGCATATCGACCCGGAGGTCGGGACCCTGACCGCCTTCCAGCCCTTCCGCGTCTATAATATCGGCCTGAAGCTAACCTTCTAAGTTACTGACATGAAACTCAACAAGATACTATTCCTCCCACTCTTGGCCCTGTTGGCGGTCTCCTGCGCCGACCTGGATATGCCGGCCGACGGACGCGCCACATACAAGGATATTTTCGGCCACTATGAGCGCACGGTGGTCTATGCCAATTCCTGCATGGGCTATATACTGCAGCCCGGCCTGGGCTACGACGGCTCCCCCCTGGCATCGCTGTGCGACGAGGCGCAGGACGCCTCGGACTATGCCGACGGCGGGATTTCAAACTGGTACAACGGTATGACCACGCCGCTCTATAATCCCGCAGGCGACTGCTGGGCGCATTACTACGCCGGGATTCGCCGCTGCAACAATTTCCTGCTCTACATCAACGATCCCGAATACTGCTCCCCCGACTTCCGCGAGGAGGAGCGCCAGGGATGGATCGCGATGGTAAGGGTTGCCCGAGCGTACTACTATCTGCAGCTCGCGAAGCGCTACGGAGCGGTCCCCCTGCTTACGATTCCGTATTCGACGGGACACGACTACACCGCCGACCGCCGCGCCCCCTTCGAGGAGGTGGCCGACTTCGTAATCTCGGAGTGCCGCCGCGCCCTGGCGACCCCGGAGCCTGACGGCATTTTCGGCTTCCGCTGGAACATCAACGACAGCGACCGGGGCAAGCTGACCCGCGGCTTCGCCTACGCCGTGATGTCGGAAACCGCCCTTTTCGCCGCCTCTCCGCTCTTCTTCGAGTCCGGTTCCAAGTACACCTGGGAAGAGGCCGCGGCTATTACCAAGGAAGCCCTTGACCAGTGTCTCAACCACGGCTACGAGCTTTATACCTCGAAGCCCGCGTCAACGGTAGCGTTCGGTCCCTATGACTATTACTGCTTCACGCAGTCCGACCCCTCCCGCTCGATTGACAAGGAGACCATCTACGAGTCAACCTCCCGAATGTCGGTATGGATGCACTGCGGCCTCCCGACGACCCCGGGGCAGAACAAGGCCGGGGCGTGCCCCTCGCAGGAACTGGTCGACTGCTATGAGACGACCGACGGCCAGCCGGTGCTCGACCTGGAGCGCCCGTACCTCGACGACGACCATCTCAAGCCCAACTACAACCGCGACAACACCCTTTACAGGGCCGATGACCCGTATGCCAACCGCGACCCCCGTTTCTACGGCTCGATTTATTATAACGGAGCCAAGCGTTACCTCGACGGGCGCGACGGGACGGTCGAAACCTTCGAGGGGGGTAACTGCGGAATCTCCTCCGACGTAAACGAGCGCCGCTACACCCGTACCGGCTACTATATGCGCAAGTTCAACAACTCCCGTTCGGGCATAGACATCGAGGGGGATGGCTTCATCGCCGTCTACCGCCTGGCGGAGCTTTACCTGAATTTCGCCGAGGCGGCCTATCAGAGCGCCGGACCCGACGTGTTGGTGCAGTCGACCGTTCAGGGGCAGGCCCTGTCGGCCCGCGGGGCTGTCGACGCCGTGCGCGCCCGGGTAGGGATGCCGGCCCTCCCCAAGGGGCTGACCGCCGCCCAGTTCGGACTGCGCTACCGCAACGAGCGCCGCGTTGAGCTGGCTTTCGAGGAGAAACGCTTCTTCGACGTGCGCCGTTGGAAGATTCTCGGCCAGACCGACGCTTTCGTAACCGGGATGAAAATCGAGCCGGCCGCTACCGGGGGCTATACCTACAACAGGGTGAAGCTCATGGAGCGCGGAACAGCGTCAGAAAAGTACCTCCTTTTCCCGGTCAACCAGGATGACGTCACGAAAATGAAGGACTATACCGGTGTCTCCTGGCAGAACCCCGGCTGGTAAGCGACAATCAGACCCGATAGTATAATAATTTTGAACACCTGCTTAATGAAAAAATATATATTGTTGTCGGTGCTGATTGGCGCTGTATGCCTCAGCTCGTGCGACGATGAAAAGGATTCCGCCGGCGCTATGTCGCCTGTTTCAGGCGTGGAATGTTCCCCCTTCATCGGCTCGGTGATAGTGAAATGGAACGCCCCGGCCGACGAGGACTACTATTACACCCTGCTTTCATATACCGACTCGCGGGGGGAGAAGGTCAACAAGAAGGTCAGCCGTTATTCGGCGACCCCCGACGGGGTGACCACCGCCGTGCTGACCGGCTTCACCGATACCGATACCCATACCTTCACTCTGACGGCGTACGGCCGCGACGGCTCATCCTCGAAGTCGGTCTCCGCTTCCTGCGCCCCTGAGACTTATACGGGCGCTCCCCGCTATGTGCTCGAATCGGTGACATTCACCCCGACAGAGAACGGCGCCCGCATGGAGTGGGTCAACGAGACGGAGATTCCCGTGAACCTCTACGTCACCTACACCAACGCCTCCGGAATGTATATCGAGGAGGACCTGGACGCTGCCGCTTCCGGCCATCAGGATTTCAACGACCTGGGGTTCAACGACACGGATTTCTCTGTCACTGCCGAGCTTGACGACGATGACAGCGTCACCGCCGGGCCGCGGCTCTTCACCTGCGCTCCCGAGATTGATCCCCGCGACATCATAACCCTCACCTACGACTTCAACCGCACCACCCCGGCAAACTTCGACTTCGGAGTTGTCGGTATGACTATCCAGCAGATGGGGGAGAACCACTACAAGATGGTGATGGACACCAGCGCGCCGGAGCGGTATATTATCTGGGAGCCCCTGGGGCAGCAGATCCGCCGCACCGACCTCTCTGTCACGTTCGAGTACAAGAGCACTGACAACTGCGCCCTGACCTTCCTCTACTATCCCTTCGACTGGGGTACGATTGCTCAGAACTACCACGACCTCGACGAGCTCTGGACAGCTCCCGACTGGCGTTCCGTAGCGTTCGACATCGAGGCGAAAATCACCTCGCTCCCGGTGAAGTGGGGAGGCCCCAACTCGCAGATCCGCTTCATATTCCGAACCGACGGCATGCTCTCGCCCGGAACTCCGATGGAGTTCGAAATCCGCAACATCAGGCTGCGGCCCACGATTAAATAACAATTCCTTAACGTCCGGCGGCGGGGTGGTGGTCGTATCCGCGCTCCGCCGTCGTTTCTTCCCGTCATTATCACAAAAGATACAGTTACTGATGCTAAATATTAAGAAATTTGTAATAGCTCTGCTCTGCGCCTGCGCCGCGTTACCCTCTGTCGCGGGGGACTTGCAGAAGAATGTGCCCGTCGATTTCTCGCATGTGAAAATCAATGATTCATTCTGGCTCCCGCTGCTCCACAAGCACGCCTCGGTTACTATCCCGGCCTGTCTGCGCCAATGCCAGGAGTCCACGCAGCGCGTGAAGAACTTCGCGATAGCCGCGGGACTGGAAAAAGGGGAGTTCAAGGGTATCTTCTATGATGATTCCGATCTTTACAAGATGATTGAGGGGTGCGCCTATACCCTCATCAACCATCCCGATGAGGCGCTTGAGGCCCGGCTCGACCTGATTATCGACACGGTAGCCGCCGCGCAGCGCCCCGACGGCTATCTCAACACTTATTACACCCTTGTCGAACCCAACGGTCGGTGGACAAACATGGACCGCCATGAGATGTACTGCGCCGGACACCTGATCGAGGCGGCCGTGGCCTATCACCGCGCCACCGGGAAGAGAAAGCTGCTCGATGTCGCCATACGTTTCGCCGATTACCTGGATTCGACTTTCGGCCCCGGGAAGCGCCATTGGGTGCCTGGCCATCAGGAAATAGAACTCGCTCTGGCAAAGCTCTACAGCGTTACCGGCGAAAAGCGCTATCTCGACCTGGCACACTGGCTCCTGGAGGAGCGCGGCCGCGGCCATGGCGACTGGAGCAACTGCGGGCTTCCCCCCGAGCACTATATGGATGTCGTTCCCGCGTCCAGACTGGAGAAAGTCACCGGCCACGGCGTAAGGGCTATGTATCAGCTTACCGGCATGGCCGATGTGGCGGCCCTTTCGGGTGACACGGCGTACATAGGCGCGCTCGACCGGCTGTGGGACAATATCATCGGTGCCAAAATGTATGCCACGGGTGGCATATGCAACATCAACAACGCTGAGGGATTTGCCGAAGACTTCGACCTCCCGAACAAGGAAGCCTACTGCGAGACGTGCGCCTCGATAGGAATGTGTTTCTGGAACCAGCGCATGAACGCTCTTAAAGGTGAGGCCAGGTATATCGACGTGCTTGAGCGCGCTCTGTACAACGGCGTAATCGACGGCATCTCCCTCTCCGCCGACCATTTCTTCTATGTCAATCCTCTGGAATCCGACGGCGGCCACCATCGCCAGCCCTGGTACGACACAGCGTGCTGCCCGAGCAATCTGTCGCGCTTCCTCCCCTCCGTAGGCAACTATATCTACGCGACCTCTCCCGGCGCTCTTTGGCTCAATCTCTATATCGGGAACGATGCCTCCTTCAATGTCGACGGCAATCCCGTCGAGGTATCGGTGCGCACGCTCTATCCCCGCGACGGCCATGTGGATATGACTCTGTCGCCCGACAAGAGCCGGCGATTTACTCTGCGTCTGCGCCGCCCCGACTGGGCCCGCGACTTCCCTGTAAAGGTCAACGGAAAATCCGTCAAAGCAACGCAGGCCGACGGCTACCTCTGCATCGACCGCAAATGGAAGAAGGGTGACAAGGTGACTGTCGACATGCCGATGCCCGTTGAGGTATGCGCCGCCGACCCCCGCGTGAAGAACAACGAGGGTAAGCGCTACCTGCGCCGCGGCCCCGTGGTCTACTGCATGGAAGGTATCGACAACCCCTCCTACGCCGCGGCTTCGCTTTCCCCGGCTACCGAGTACACCGCCGCCTGGAATCCCGGCATGCTCGGAGGCTGCATGGTAATAACCGCCCGCGAAGGTAACAGCTCCCTGACTTTCATCCCTTACCATCTCTGGGACAACCGCGACCCATGCCCGATGAAAGTCTGGGTCGACTATGTGGAACAGCCGCGACAGCCTGCACGCGCCGACCGGCTGCTCAATTTCGGATGGAGGTATAAAGTAGGGGACGAACCTGATGCCAAGAACCCCTCTTTCGATGACTCCGGCTGGCAGATGGTGAATGTTCCCCACGACGGAAGCATCCACGGGGCTTTCGACAAGGAGGGCTCCACACAGGAGAACGGCTTCCGTCCGCGCCACAAGGGGTGGTACCGTAAATCGTTCACCCTACCGGCCGACGACATTCACGGCAAACGGGTGGCTCTTGAATTTGAGGGTGTCTACCGCGATGCCGAAGTATGGGTCAACGGCGAGTACCTCGGCAAGCAGCCAAACGGTTACATGGGCTTTACGTATGATATAACCGACCACGTCATTCCCGACAAGGAGAATGTCGTGGCCGTGCGCTACGATAACACCTATGTAAGCTCCCGATGGTACACGGGGGAAGGCATCTATCGTAACGTATGGCTGCGCGTCAAGAATCCTGTAAGCATTGCCGAAAACGGCACATATATTACAACACCGTATGTCGACGACAAGAAGGCCGCCGTGGCCGTCCAGACCGAAGTGGTGAACCGCTCGGACTCCGCGCGGCTCGTGACCCTGAAAACCGACATATATTCCCCCGCTGGCAAACTTGTCAAATCGGTCTCCGCTGTGGCTCCCGTAGCCGCCGGCGCCTCATATACCTTCCGCCAGGAGGCCGCTGTCGATAATCCCTCCCGCTGGGATATAGACTCGCCGGAACTGTACACGGTCAAAAGCACCCTTTCCTCCGGCAACGAAACCATCGACGAATACGACACAAATTTCGGCATCCGCACCGTGGAGTTCGACCCCGAGCGCGGTTTCGTGCTGAATGGCCGCAAGGTATTTCTAAAGGGTGTGAATCTGCACCACGATTTAGGCCCCCTGGGGAGCGCCTTCTTTGAAAAAGGGATGCGCCGTCGGCTGGAAGGGATAAAAAAGATGGGCTGCAACGCCGTGAGGCTCGCCCACAATCCCCACGCGAAGGCTGTGCTTGATCTGTGCGACGAGATGGGTATCCTGGTTTTTGCCGACTGTTTCGACAAATGGGACACCCCTACCTGGAACCATTACGGTCCCGGCATCTCTTTCGACGACTACTGGCGCAAAGACCTGGAATGGGCTCTCCGCCGCGACCGTAACCACCCCAGTATCTTTATATGGAGCGTGGGAAACGAGGTTTTCGACACCGGTACGATTCACCGTATGGATGAGTATTTCGTTCCGATGCTGAAGAATATGGTCGATTTCGTGCATAAGTTCGAACCCTCGCGCAAGGTGACCTGCGGGCTGTTCCCGGCCCGCGGGGAGAACGAGCCGGTGCCGATGGCCTTTGAAATGGATGTCGTAAGCGACAACTATATGGCCAACTACTACGCCCGCGATCATGCGAAATTCCCCCAGCTCATATTCCTCCAGAGCGAGACCAGTACCCGTAACGGCGGCGATGACTTCTTCATCTACGACCATACTTATCCCTGCGGACAATTCTATTGGGGCGGTACCGACTATTTCGGGGAATCAATCCAGTGGCCCGCTAAGGGTTGGAACGGCATCATAGACTGGTGCGATTTCTGGAAGCCGCTGAGCTATTTCGTCCAAAGCGTCTATTCCGATAAGGATATGGTGAAAATCGCCGCCAGCAGCGCCGGTGACGCCAAAAGCGAAGTGATGTGGAACAATGTGGCTCTCAATTTCCAAGAACTTTCGATGAGCTGGAACTGGAAAGAGAATCAGCCCCTCGACATTCTTACAATCACTAATGCCGACGAGGTAGAACTCTTTGTCAACGGTGAGTCTCAGGGGATAAAGCAACTGAAGGACTTCCCGAACCACAAGATTCCCTGGCAGCTCGATTTCCGGCCCGGCAGCATCAAGGCCGTTGCCCGAAAAGCAGGGAAAGAGGTGGCGGTTGATGAAATCAGGACCGCGGGGAAACCCCACTCGATCGTGCTTTCGACCGATTCAACCTCCATCCGTCCTGACGGTATGGATCTTGCCTACATCACGGTCAGTGTCGTTGACAAGGATGGTGTGCTGGTTCCTTACGCCGACAATAGCATACGTTTCTCGGTTGAGGGTGCCGGTGAGCTCGCCGCCGTCGGTAACGGCGACCGGAACTCCGACGAGGCTTTCGATGCCGACAACCGCAAGGCATACCAGGGCAAATGCCTGGCTATCGTCAGAAGCACGACCCTCCCCGGCAAAATCAAAGTAAAGGCATCCGCCAAAGGCCTGAAACCGGCAACACTTCTCCTTACCGCCGAACAACGGCAGTAAGTTCCAAAACAATCTTGTAACAATCTATATTTCATTATACCTGTTATGCGATTTCACGCAGTAGCCGCCATCCTGTTCCTTTCCGCCGCTCTGACAGCGGCGGCGTGGCAGCCCGTCGGTGGCAAAATGATGACCCCCTGGGGCGAGAATCTCGACCCTCAAAACGTGCATCCCGAATATCCCCGTCCGCAGATGAAGCGCGCCGACTGGCAGAATCTCAACGGTATGTGGCAGTATGCGATCACCCCGAAGGATTCGGACCGTCCGGCGAAGATGGCCGGCGAGATTCTTGTCCCGTTCGCCCCGCAGTCGGCGTTATCCGGGGTAGGGCGTTCGGTGACTGCCGCCGACGCGCTTTGGTACGAGCGCTCTTTCCGTGTCCCCGCCGGATGGGGCAAAAAGCGCGTGATGCTCAACTTCGGCGCCGTGGACTGGAAAGCCGAGGTATGGGTCAACGATGTGAAGGTCGGGGAGCATACCGGTGGCTACACACCCTTTTCGCTTGACATAACCCCGGCGCTGAAAAAAGGGGAAAACACTCTGGTTGTTAAAGTATGGGACCCGGGACAGTCGCTCCATCATCCAATCGGAAAGCAGCACGATGTCGCGGAGTCAATATGGTACACCAACCAGAGCGGCATATGGCAGACCGTGTGGCTCGAGCCGGTAGGCGAAAAGCATATAACCCGGCTGAAACTCACCCCCGACCTCGACCGCGGGGTGCTCTTTGTGGAAACCTTCCTCAACGATTCTCCCGACGCGGTGGTGGAGGCCGTCCTGACCGACCGCGACGGCTCTAAAAAAACAGTGAAGGCGCTCGCATCCCAGACTATCGAGATACCGATGCCCGACAACGCCGTGCTCTGGTCCCCCGAGACCCCGAGTCTCTATCCCGTGAGCGTGACTGTCTACGACAACGGCAAGCCCGTCGACAAGGTTGACTCCTATACCGCCTTCCGCAAATTCTCCATCAAGCGCCTGGACGACCGGAACGTGAGGCTGATGCTCAACGACAAGCCGCTGTTCCAGTATGGCCCCCTGGACCAGGGCTGGTGGCCCGACGGACTTTATACAGCCCCTTCCGACGAGGCTCTGAAATATGACCTTGAAAAGACCCGCGACTGGGGCTTCAACATGGTGCGGAAGCACATCAAAGTTGAACCGGCGACCTGGTACGCCCACTGCGATTCCATGGGGCTGATTGTATGGCAGGACATGCCTTCGATTGACGGTTTCGGCGACTGGGATGGCGACAAATACCGCGAGAAACCTGAGGCCGAATATCCGCAATGGGCCAAGGACAACTATCTGAAAGAATGGCGCGAGATTATCGACCTGGTTTACAACAGCCCTTCCGTGGCGGTCTATGTGCCCTTCAACGAGGGTTGGGGGCAGTTCGACACTCCCCGGATCGCGGAATGGACCAAGGAGTACGACCCCACCCGCCTGGTAAACCCCGCCAGCGGAGGCAACAATTTCCACGTCGGGGATATACTCGACTGGCACAACTACACCGCTCCGCGGCTTTTCGCCAAAGACCCGCTACGGGCCAATGTCGTGGGGGAGTTCGGTGGTCTCGGTATGGCGATTCCCGGCCATAGGTGGAACGACGGGGAGATTTTCCAGTATGCGGGATACCCCGATTCGGAGGCCCTGTCCGACGCTTATGTGGCACACGGGCAGATGCTGCTCGACCTTGTGCCGCATGGCGCTACCGCCGGAGTCTACACTCAGACGACCGACGTAGAGAATGAGATAAACGGTCTGATGACCTACGACCGCAAGGTCGTGAAAATCAACGAGGAAAAAATCCGCGCCATTAACCGCGCCATTACCGGCTCCCTCGGGAAATAAAACGTCGTTATTATGAGGAAATATATATTGGCCGCGCTCGCGCTCCCTTGGGCGGTTGCCGCGGGGAATGCGGCGGTGAAGCTGCCGGGTTATCTTTCCGACAACATGGTCATTCAGCGCGACAGCCGCCTGACAGTCAAAGGTACGGCGAACCCCGGAGCGGAGGTCAAGGCTTACCCGGAATGGCTGCCGGAGCCGGTTTCGGCCAGGGCCGGAGCCGACGGCTCTTTCACATTGTCCGTACCGACCCCCGGAGCCGGTGGACCGTGGGGGATAGACTTCTCCGATGGCGACGGTTCGGTAGCGCTCGAAAACGTGCTGTCGGGAGAGGTATGGCTCTGCTCCGGGCAGTCGAATATGGAGTTCCCGGTAAAGGACGCGGGGTGGGCGAGGCTTTATGACGGCGACCGCGTGATGGCGACCTCGCAGCATCCCGACCTGCGGCTGCTGAAGGTCGACAAGGTAATGTCGCGCCAGCCTATGACCGACCTCTCTACTTCCGGCTGGCAGATTGCCAATCCTGCCTCGGTGGCCGGATTTTCGGCTGTCGCATACCTTTTCGGCGAGCGCCTGAGAGAGGAACTGCGCGTACCCGTAGGGGTGATTGATTGCAGTTGGGGAGGTACCCCAGCCGAGGCGTGGACCTCCGCCGAGGCGCTCGGCAGAGTGCCCGGCTTCGCCGAGACGCTCGAAGCCGTCCGCGCCTGCGGCGGCGATGAGGCTGAATGTGCCGCGGCTCAGAAATCGCGTGTCCGGGAGTGGATGGTATCGCAGTTCGGCTTCGAGCCGGGCCTTCCCCCGGAAGGTTCCGCGGAGTTCGTCCCGTTCGTCCCTTCCGACGCGGCTACCTGCGGAATACCCGATGCGGTCGACGGTATCGCGGTCGCGACATACCGCCTGGTCATACCTGCCGACAAGGCCGGGAAACCCCTGACGCTTGACCTCGGTGTTTTCGACGATGAGGATGTCACTTTTTTCAACGGCGCGCTTATAGGCTCCGTGGCTGGGAGCGATGTCCGCCGCCTGTATTCCGTCGATTCAACCCTGGTTAAGCCCGGCGAGAATGTCATTACCAGCTACATAGCGGATTACGGAGGTCCCGGCGGCTTCGTCCCGTCGAGGAGGAGCGCTGCGGTCGATGGTCTCGAAATCCCTTTGGAGGGGGAATGGCGTCTCTCCCGGACAATCCCTTTTGCCGACTGCACTCCGCGCCCGCTGCCGTTGACCGGCGCGAAGTCGCCGACAGTGCTTTACAACGCGATGGTGTCGCCATTGGAGCCGTTCCCCGTTCGAGGGGTGATCTGGTATCAGGGCTGCGACAACGTGGGGCGCGCCGAACAGTACGGCCTCCTGTTTCCCGAAATGATCAAGGACTGGCGGCGTAGGCGAGGCGCGGAGTTCCCCTTCTACTTCGTGCAGCTCGCGGGGTTCCAGCAGCCGGTCAACGTGCAGCCCGAATCTCCCTGGGCTGCGCTCCGGCAGGCTCAGGCCGAGGCGCTCAAACTACCCCGAACCGGGATGGCCTCGGCTGTCGATGCCGGTAATCCTTACGACATACACCCCTCCGACAAGTTCCGCGTCGCGGACCGGCTGGCGCGCCTGGCCCTGGCCCGCGACTACGGCAGGAAAATCCCTTGCCAGGGTCCGGCCGTAAAGAGCGCCAGGCGCCGCGGTGGAGAGGTGACGCTGCTTTTCGACAAAGACGTTATTCCCTGCACCTGCGCCGTAACCGGCTTCATACTCGGGGATGCCGAAGGGGGCTGGGCGGTAGCTAACGCCCGACAGACAGGGCCGCGGACAATTGTGGTCTCTTCCCGTAAAATTTCCGAGCCTACAGCCCTCAGGTACAACTGGGCAGACTATCCCTCGGGCAATCTTTACGGCGAGGAGCAACTACCCGTCAACCCCTTCAGCCTGACCCTCGAATAATATGAGGGTGTGTCATAACGGCCCATCTGGGTCGTCGCTTGGAGGATTCTGACAGCACCCTCCCATCCGGGTACGAAAAGCGCCGGGTCATCATATGACACGGCGCCTGTTATATTTGGATGAGAGGTGTCCCTCGCTATTTGGTTACGCGGAACCAGTCGATATCAATCCAGCCGCGGTTGGGGCCTTTTGGCTGGACGGAGAAGAAGCCGACGCGGGCGCCGATCCAGTGGCCTTCGCGGGCGGTGAAGGGCTTGCCGCAGGGGATGAACTTCTTGCCGTCCAACGAGTAGGAGAAGTCGCAGACTTCACCTTTGCCGACCTTCACGCGGAGCCATATGTCGAGGTCCTGGGTGGCGCGGCCCCCTTCGCCGTTGACGCGGGTGGGCTTGACGGTCGCGATTTCGGTGGTTACTTCGGGCTTGTTCTTGTCGGCCTTCATGCATACTACCTCGTTGATTACGAACTCGTCGCCGCGCTTCTCGACGGAGAGGCGGGCGTAGTCGCGTCCCATGACGATGAGGCCCGACTGCTGGCCGTCCTTGGTCGCGGAGACGGTAACCTTGGCCGTCGTGGTGAAGGTCTCGTTGGGGAACTTCTGGGTCAGGATGTTGGGTACCTCGCGGAGGTTAACGAAGTTGTCGCTCAGGGTGTGGCCGTAGAGGCGGTAGTAGCCGTTCGGGGTCGCGAAGCCGAAGGGGAGCTGGTAGTTGGCGAACCACTGCCACTGCTTGCCAAGCTCCGTGGTGTCGAACTCGTCGCTCTCGACGGGGGTGTGGATCGCGACTTTCTCGCCGGTCTTGGGCTTGGTGTAGGTCTTGACCGGTTCGCCGCAGCCGTCGCCGTCGGGGTCAACGCCGATTACGGGCCATCCGTCGACCCATTTCATCGGGTTGAGGTGGCATACGCGGCCGATGATGCCCTTGTCCTGGAAGTGAAGGAACCAGTCCTCACCCTGCGGGGTGCGTACCCATCCTCCCTGGTGCGGGCCGTTAATGTCCGTGTTCCCCTGGGCCATGACGGTGCGGTGCTCGTAGGGGCCGAACGGGCTTTTGGAGCGGAGCACTACCTGCCATCCGGCGGCGACGCTCCCGGCGGGGGCGAAGATGTAGTAGTAGCCGTCGTGCTTGTAGAATTTCGGGCCTTCGATGGTATGGTCGCCGTAGGGGAGGCCGTCGTAGACGAGCACCGGGTCCCCGATAAGGCGCGTTCCGTCGGGCGACATCTCCGTGACGGTAATAGCGGCGTTGAATCCTCCGCGGCTCTTGGCCCAGCCGTTGACGAGGTATGCCTTGCCGTCCTCGTCCCAGAGGGGGCAGGTGTCAATCAGCCCCTTCCCGGCCTTTACCAGCACGGGGGCCTCCCATTCGCCGCGGGGATCCTTGGTCTTTACCATATAGATTCCGTGGTTGGGGTCACCCCAGTAGATGAAGTATTCGCCGTTGTGGTAGCGGATGGCCGGGGCCCATACGCCGTCGCCGTGGCGCGCGTCGTTGTAGTATTCGGCGGGTTCGAGGGTCTTGACGGCGTAGTTGACGATTTCCCAGTTTACGAGGTCGCGGCTGTGGAGAATCGGCAGCCCCGGCATGTTGCAGAAGCTGGAGGCGGTCAGCCAGTAGTCGCCGTCGACCTGGATGAGGTCGGGGTCGGAATAGTCGGCGTTGATTACCGGGTTCTGGTACTTGCCGTTGCCGAGGTCGGCGACCCATACCTTGCTGACGTATTTCGCAGGGTCGGCGGGAGCGGCCTCCTTGGAAGCCGCGGCTCCCTGCGCGGCGCAGAGCGCCAGGGCAGGGAGCATTACGGATTTGAGAATGTTGGTGTTCACGTTTGAAAAAGCGTGTTGTGTACTAAGTTATTGAGCCGGGGGCTTATTCAATCCAGCGGCGGTCACCGGCCTCGGTCAGGTATGCGGGCGAGGAGGTGTCCTTGATGGTGTAGTTGCCGTTGACGGGATCCTCGAAGAGGTCGGTAGCCGACACGGGGAGAGAGGTGGCGCGGATTGCTGAGCCGCCCATCTTGTAGTCGGTGGTGATGTAGTTGTTGTCGTAGGTCGCACGAGTTCCCGAACCGAGGGCGATCAGTTCGGCCATAGGCGAAGCGATAATCAGGTTGCGCACGGTGACGCTCGATTTCTCAGTGGTGGAGATGTCAATCAGACGGGCGTTCACGCAGAAATCGTAGAACGTGCAGTTCTCGACAGTCAGATTGATGGGATGCGACGAGGAGTTGTGGGCTACGAGGTTGTTCCAGCCGAAAGCGGAATCCTGCTGTTTGCCCCCGCGAGAGAAAGTGCAGTTACGGATAGTCAGCGCGTCAATCTGGTCGTAAGCAGCGATCAGTCCCTTGCCGGCAGACCCGAAGCCGAATGTTCCGTATGTGCCGGTCTGCCATCCACATTCGTCAAAGCGGCAACCGTCGAGCACGAAGTCGATGATATGCTTCTGATTGGCGTTCTGGTGGCGCCAGAAAGCGCGGTTGATATGGAAGAAGTCGCAGTTGATGAACGCGCCGCTTTCGAGGGTGAAGGAGTTGCCGCAGTTGAAGAAGTACTGGTTGATCGCGACGTTGTGGATTTCGCAGTTCTCAAAGTAGAATACCCCGATATACGCGCCGGAGGCGAAGTTCCAGGAGCCGTTGAGCATGATTACCGGCTTCGCGCCCTCTGCCGGGCCGACAACTTTGAAGCCCTTGGTCATTAGGAATGGGGTGATGGTGTAGGTTGAGCCTTCGGGGAGCTCGTAAACCGCTCCGTCGGGCACGTCGGGATCCTCGTTGTTGAGCGACATGATTCCGCCCAGGTCGTCGGTGACGCTGACCTCGATAGTCTGGGGAGCCGGCCCGGTAGTGCGGAAAGTAACCTGGTTGTAAGGCTTGTCGTACTTTCGGGGTTTTGAGGTATCGTAGATGTTGACGTTGTAGAGGGTCGAGGGGGTAAGTTCGTCGGTAAGGACAATCTGGCCGGCGGCTTTCTGCTCAGCGGAAAGGTAACCGGTGATTTCGGGTACCTTGTCGGTCATCGCGGGCTTGATGGAGAAGGAGTCTACTGGATTTTGCGGATCGACAGTCCAACTGATTACCACGCCATTGTCGGTGATGTCGGAGCGCGAGATTCCTTGCAGGAGCTGGGCGAAGTCAGGACGGGCATCGGTAGTGAAATTGCACTCTGCCCACTGGGAATTGTTGTCGGCGTTCTTGGCGTTGCAGCGCACGCGGACATAGAAACGCTGACCATAGGGGAGGTCCTGGACGGTGATGTACGGATCTTTGATTTCCCATTCGCCGTACTGGTCTGCATAATACTGGTCTGTGAAGAACTGTACAGTATAGGAACGAGCGTCATAAACTTCGTACCATATCAGCGCGACATCGTTGTGGTTCTTGATTTTAGCGGCAGGATTTGTCACGAAGCGGGGCTGGAAGAGGTCGCCGCGCGAGGTGAACTCGTCCTCCTTACAGGAGTTGAGCGCCAGGGCGGCCACCATCATGGCGGTGGCCCCCAGTGCTTTCGCAATATTGCGGAATTTATTGAGATTCATTGCTTTAATGTCGATTGGGTTAGGAGAGAAGGATTAACGGTAGCCGTATTGCTGCTGGATCGAGCCGCGGTGGCTGGTAATCAGTCGCGAGGGGTAGGGGCAGATGTATTTGACGGGTTCGTCGCCGGTGATTGTCGCGGCGTTCTCGAAGTTGATATAACCGCGGAAGCTCCATTTGATGTCGGCGTGGAGTTCGATTTCATCGGTCTCCTTGTTGCGCGACCACCAGTTGGTAGCGTATTCGGCAGTATGGGTCCATCCTTCCGATACGGGATGGTCACCGATGTTGTCGCCCCATTCTTTGAGACCCTTGAACTCGATGTACTTACGTACAGGGCTGTCTTCGGATACATTGTTGCCGTTGGCATCGACATAGCGCCAGAAGATACGGTCGCGCACGTTGCCTTTCTCGCCCATGCCGAAGGCGCGCTTGCCCCAGTCCTCGAACTTGTCATAGGTGGCTTTCAGTGTCTTGCCGTAGAGGTTCCAGCGGGCCAGGTCGTAGCGGCGGATGCCTTCGCCACCGAACTCCCAGGCGCGTTCGTTGAAGATGGCGTTGAAGAAGGCTTCCGGAGTGCCGAGGGCCTCGACGTAGTTTTCAACCATCTCGGCCTGGTCGGCGGGAGCGAACGCGCGGCGGCGTACTTCCTTGAGGGCGGTCTTGGCTTCGGCTACCGGGCCTGAAATCTCGTTAACGGCCTCGGCATACATCAGCAGAACGTCGGCGTAGCGCATACGGATGGCGTTGATGCCGGTGTTCCCTTCAGCCCCGGAGAGGGGGGTGCCCATCTTGAGCTTGTTCCACTTGCCGACGCCCCATCCGGCTACGCGGCTGCTGCTACTGCCCATGTCGATTGCCTGGTTGAGGTCCTCGTCATAGCTGATTGGAGAGCAGGTGACGTCGAAACGGAGGTCGCGCATGTCGAACGTGAAGGGGTAGAGGCCGCAGTAATTCACGGTGTTGCTGCATTTTCCGAAGTTATGTGCCGGATTGTCGGAGTTATGGCCGATTTTCACCCCAACGCGGTAGCCGAGGTTGCCCGAGGAGTCTTTAAGCATGGGAACCTCGAAAATAACGTCGCCGTTGTTGAGAACTGTCCAGTTGCACTCGCCGGTCCACATCTGCTCGAAGCTCTCGCGGGTAAGGGAGTGCTTCCCTTCGCTGATTACCTTGCCGAGGTACTCCTGCGCGATTTTGTAGTAGTCGAGATAGTCGGCTTCGCGCTTCATCTCGCCGATTCCGGCTCCGGGGCAGAGCGACCAGCCGCCGCGCCAGAGGGCAAGCTGACCGATCAGTGCCTGGCAGAACTCGCGCGAAACGCGCTCTACACCCTCGTCGGTCTCGGATGCGTATTTGAGCATTTTCTCGACCGGCTTGAGGTCCTCGATGAGGTCGGAAAGGATTTCCGAGCGGTCGGTTACCCCTTCGTGGTAGAAGTCCATGCCGACCTTTGTGGATGCCTTGCGGTAGACTACGTCGCCCCAGTTGCGCACTAGGTCGAGGTAGAGCATCGCGCGGATACATTTGGCCTCGGCGTACATATGCTGCATGTTGGTCGGCCCGGTGGTTGCCACGTCTTGCGAGAACAGGGGGGATTCCGCCATATTCTCCAGGAAGTCGTTGCAGTAGTTGATGGCCTCATAGGCGGCGTTCCAGGTACGCTCGAGCTGCGTCCAGTTGGAACCCATGTCGAAACAGTAGGCGTCGGTTCCGTCGCTGGAGCCGGTTATGTTGCTCGACGACTTCATCTCTACGTCTGTGTTGGTATTGAACGAGTAGGGGAGCGCCTGGCCGTATAGGTTGCTGTTTGTCAGCTTGGA
Source organism: uncultured Muribaculaceae bacterium (assembly GCA_910585755.1). GTDB lineage: Bacteria > Bacteroidota > Bacteroidia > Bacteroidales > Muribaculaceae > UBA7173. The sequence goes on from CAJUFH010000006.1 coordinate 43,285, forward strand.
GTAGATGGTGTTCATCATCGCCTTGGTCTCCTTTTCCGAGGAGAATATTTCCTCGTTGGAGAAGGAGGATTCGGGCTGCACGTCGAGGTAGTCGTCGCACGAGGCGAAGGCCACGGCTCCGGCGGCTACCAGCCCAAGTCCGAGATATTTTGATATGCTGAGTTTCATTTTCTGGTTCGGTTTAAGGGTTTAGAAAGAGAGCTGGACGCCGAAGGTGTAGGTACGGGCGCGGGGATACATATTGTAGTCCACGTTGGGGGTCAGCCCCTCGCCGATGTTGACTTCGGGGTCATAACCGCTGTACTTGCTGATGGTGAAGAGGTTGTACCCGGTCACGTAGAAGCGGCACTTAGTCATCCCGACATGCTTGAGGAGCTTGGTGGGGAGGGAGTAGCCGAGGGTGAGGGTCTGCAGGCGCAGGAACGAGCCGTCCTCCACGCCATAGGTGCTGACAAACGCCTTCGTAACGTTGTTGGGGCTCCACATCGTCGCATTCTTGTTATAGCGGGCCATAACCTCAGGCTGGTCCCAGAGGTAGTTGCCCCATTCGTCGGTGCGCATCCACATCCCCTCGAAGTCGGCAGAGAGGTTGCGGTACTGGCCGGAGGAGCTGGGGGTGGTGGCCATATGGATTTTGTTGAGGTTCAGCACGTCGAAGCCGCACATGAAGTTGAAGAAGGCGTTCAGGTCGAAGCCGCGCCAGGTGGCGTTGATGCCGAAACCGCCGGAGAATTTGGGCGACGTGTTACCGATAATCTTGCGGTCATCGGCGTTGATGATGTAACTCTCGGGGTCGTCGGGGTCGACCGGGGTCAGCTTCTTGAACTTGGGCGAGCCCGGGCCGAGGGTTCCGGCAAGAGGGCTGGAGTCGACGATGCCGGGCTTGAGGGTGTAGGTTTTTGCTTCCTTGTTGTAGATGAAGTCCTCGACCTTGTAGAAGCCGTCGTTGACATAACCGTAAATCTGGCCCATGCGCTGGCCCACGCGGTACCAGAACACGTCGTCGTTGATGTCCACCTTGTCGACGTTCGCATAGAAGGCGCTTTCGCCGTCGGCGAGCTTGTCAATTTTGCCCTTGTTGAGGCCGATGTTGAAGTTGGCACCGAGGGTCCAGTCCTTGTTTTCGATGATGTAGGCATTCAAGTTCAGCTCGAAGCCCTTGTTGGAGGTCTGGCCGATGTTGGTCAGCATCTCGGTGAATCCGGTGTCGCCCGGAATCTGCGACTCGATCAGCAGGTCCTTGGTGGTGTTGAAATAGAGGTCGAAGGTACCGTCGAGGCGCCCGTTGAAGAAGGAGAAGTCAAGACCGAGGTTTCGGGTGATGGTGGTCTCCCACTTGGCGTCGGGGTTGACGGGGAACTTGCTGTTGAACTCGTACCAGTAGCTTCCCTGCTCGCCCCATCCGGCGCTCTGCGAGGTGTCGCCGAGCTTGTAGAGGCGCATGTAGAGGTCGGAGTCAATGCGGTCGTTACCGGCGAAACCGATAGATGCGCGGAGCTTGAGGTTCGTCAGCCAGGTATAGTCCTTGAGGAATTTCTCGTTGGAGATACGCCATGCGATGGCTCCGGCGGGGAACCAGCCCCAGCGGTTCTTCTTGGAGAACTTCGTCGAGCCGTCGGCGCGGAGGGTGAAGGTCGCGAGGTAGCGGTCGTCGAAGCTGTAGTTGATACGTCCGAAGAAGGAGCTTACGCGGTTGGGGGAGCCGTGGGTCGAGCGGTTGTAGCGGGGAGTGCCGAGGGCGAAGTTGTCGTAGGCCTTCTCGGCGTCGAGGTTTTCGGGGAAGCCGGCGATGCGGATTTCCTGCGATACCTCGCCGTTATGCTTCATTTCCTGGCCGAGCATGAACTGGAAGTCGTGGGTGTCCTTGATGTTAAGGGCGTAGTTCCAGACGTTGGTGAGCTGCCACTTGGTGCGGCTCTTTTTCTTCTGTGTCAGGTAGGGACCCCAGTTGCGCGAGTTGGAGTCGGACTCGGCGGCGTTGAACGCGCGGTCGTCCTCGTCGAAGTCCTCCCAGGTGAACTCGTTGCGGAGGGTCATCCCCTTGATAATAGTCCAGTTAAGGGCGCCACCCATGTTGAGGAGCTTCGAGTAGCGGTTACGGTAGTAGCGCTCGTTGGTCTCCAGCGGGTCGTAGTGATACTGGGTCGTTATTTCATCGGGGGTCAGGTACTCGTTGTTCTCGGGCACTTTCGCGAAGTCTTGAAGGCCGTAGGTCGGCTGCTCCTGAAGGGCGGTCAGAAGGCCGATACCCTCTGTGCCGCGGCCCTGGAGGGTCTTGTTCATGTAGCGGGTACGGTACTCAATCGAGAGGAAGTTCCAGAGCTTGACGTTCAGGTTGCCGTTGATGTTGTTCTGGATCAGGCCGTTGTCAGGCATGACGGAGGGCTGGTCCTGGTGCATGAACGAGAGTTTGAACTTGAACTTTTCGTTACCGCCGCTGACGCTGCCGTCGACGGCCCAGGAGACGGGGTGGGTAGAGAAGATGATGTCCTGCCAGTCATATCCCTCGTAGCCTTGGTAGATATACATCTCGAAGGGCTTGCCGAAGCTGTTGGCGTAACTGTCGCGGACGGATGAGCCTTTGGAGTAGAGGCGGTCGTAGTTGGCTCGTACAAAGTCGTAAGGCTTCAGCACGTCGAGCTTGTTGGAAAGCTCCTTGGTCTGGACGTAGGCGTTTACGTTGACCTGCACCTTGCCCTCGCTGGGCTTCTTGGTGGTCACGAGCACAACGCCGTTGGCGCCGCGGGCTCCGTAGATGGCGGTCGAGGCCGCGTCCTTAAGCACCTGGATGTTGTCGACGTCGGTCGCGGGCACGTCGTTCAGCGAGCCTTCGAAGCCGTCGATCAGCACCAGGGGCTGGTTCGACTGGGTGATGGAGCCGCCGCCGCGGATGCGGACGGTTACCTCGGCGTCAGGGGAGCCGTCGGCGGTCGTTACCTGCACGCCAGGCATGCGGCCGATGATGGCCTCGCCGACGTTGGCGACCGGCATGCGTTCGATTACCTTGGCCTCTACCGACGACATGGAGCCTGTAAGGTTGCCGCGCTTCTGGGTGCCGTAGCCGATGACCACGACCTCGTCCATCATCGTCGCGTTGGCCTCCATGAGGATGTCGACGTTGGTCTGCCCCTTCAGGGGTACCTCCTTGTTGTCGAACCCGACGTAGCGCACGATCAGCACGTCCTTGGCTGGGTTGACGTTTTTGAGCGAGAAGTTGCCGTCGAAGTCGGTCGAGGCGGCGTTCTGCGTGCCCTTGATGAGCACCGTAGCCCCGATCAGCGGACCCTCGCTGTCAGAAACCGTACCGGTGACGGTGGTTGTCTGCGCGCAGGCCCATATCGAGGCGAGCGCCAGACAAATCGTCATTAATATTCTGTTCATTGGTATGTTGGATCTTAAGGTTTAGAGATTCTGTTGATTGAGGAGCTCCTCGTAGGTGGTGGTTGTCTCCTGGGGCTCGTCTATGCCGTAGGCCGCCATGGAGTAGCCGGTGGTGCGGGTGTTGCCCGAGGCGGTCGCGGAGGCGTTGGCGAGCTTGAAGAATGTGCCCTTGCCGTTGGCGGCGGCGGATCCGGAGACGGTGTTGCCCGATACGGTGATTGTCGCCGAGGAAGCCGACGCGAGGTCTATATTAAAATATGTGTATTCGGAGCCGCGGGGGTCGATGAAGATGTTGTTGAGAATCTTTATGTCGACCGCGCCGTCGACCTTCGACATGTTGTTCATTACAACGTCGCGGGCCGCGAAGTTCTTGGCGTGGAAGAGGCAGCCGGAGATTTCCCAGTTGCTGATGGTCGTCAGGCGCTGGGTCTGCGGGCGCAGCAGGGCGCTCGAGGAGTTGGTCGTGTAGTTGGTTACGCGGCACCCTTTGAGGCGCATGGTCCCGACTGTCTGCTGGTGGTCGGCGCTGGAGGCCTGGTACCAGATTACGCCGGTGTTCCAGTTGTCGAAGTCGCAGTTGATGAGTTCGATCGTCCCGATGTTGAACTGCTTGTTGCGGGGGTTGAACAGGCGGCTTTGCGGCACGAAGTTGATATTCTCCAGGGTGATGTGGTCGAACGTGCCCTCGAGGCCGATCATCGCGGAGCTGCCCATGGTTACGGTAGCGTAGCTCTGTCCGAAGCCGGGGGTCTGGCCCAGGAGGTGGACTGACTTGTTCCAGGTTGCGACGGCTGCCGAGTTAACGCGGTAGGAGGAGTTGGCTCTGAGGTAGAGCTTGACCTCGCTGACGGAGGCGTCGGCCATCTGCTCGGCAAGTACGGCGCCGAGATCCTCGTCGGGTGTGACATAGGTGTAGCCTTCGGGCACTTCTACCTTCGGAGCGGGGGTGAGGGGCACCTCCGTCCAGCGCTGCGAGCCGACCTGGATGTTGTAGTTGACAATCACGCGCTCGTTGGGGTCGTTGAGGTTGAAGGTGACCTCCGTAGTGTCGTTGGGGAGCACGGTGATCGCGTCGGCGAACGGCTTGGAGTTGACGACGTTGCCGTTGGTGTCGAGGTAGTCGATGCGGACGTTTACGGGGTTATCCTTAGAGCCGAAGAGGACCGCGTCCTGGGTGTAGCCGACACCGCCGCCGGCGGTCGCCTTCTCGCATACCAGGTCGTAAGGCTCGCCGACAATCACGCTCGCGGAGCTTACCTTCCATCCCTTGACGGGAGTGTTGATGACGGCCCTGACGGTCGAGTAGCTTTTGTCGGCCTTTTCGTCGAGGGCTTTGAGGCGCAGCAGGCCCGTGCGGGTCTTGATTGCGATTTTGAGGGCTGAGCCGGCGCTGTAATTCACGGGGTCGGAAATGGCCAGGGGGAGCTTGCAATCCTTGTCCTGGTCGAAGACTACGTCGCCGAGCGAGGCGGGAATCTTCGTCAGCATGGTGTCGACCTGCTGGGTGGCGAAAATCTTGTAAGAGCCGTCCTCGAGCGCGAAACGGTGGGTCGAGCCGTAGTTCCCGAAGTAGGTGCCGTTGTCGCGGTATATGAAGAGTATGCGCTGGTTGGGGTGGCCGTCGTCCTGGCCGTAGTGTACGTTGTACGGTTCGCCGTTTAGGGTCAGCTCGATGTCGCGGGTGACAGAGGTCTTGTAGGCTTCGTCATCCTTGCACGCGACGAGGCTGGCGGTTGCCAGAACGGCGAGCATCCCGTATTTGAACTGTATATTCATTGGTAAGGTGAGATTTAAGGTTTAGAAGGGGGTAACATCCACTGTTACCTTCATGCGCGCGCCGGCGGGAACGAGTGATGCCGTGCGCCAGGGGGTCTGGACGTAGTCGTCCTGCGACACCGGAACGGTGAACGTGTAGTGTTTCGCGGCCTCGTATTTGAGCATCGTCTCCAGCGGCGAGGAGGAGGTGTTGACCTTCTCTCCCCCCTTGAGGTAGTCGATTGTTATGGTCGCGTTGTTGTCGAGTGAGGTGGTGGGGAAAGTGGTGAAGCTCCCTTTGAACTCTGTCGAGGCGTCGAGCCGGAGGGTGAGGGGTGTCCCTTCGACCGTGCCGTCGCTTACCTTGTAGGAGGCGGCGATGTCGTTGAAGGTCACGTCGAGGCGGTCGAAGTTGCCGGCCGCGGCCAGGTCGGCGGCGGTTTCGGCGGTCTGGAAGTCAACCGCGGCGATCACGCGGCGCAGGGCGACGTCGAGTGTCGAGAACGATTTGTCCGACGAGAAGCGCTGCGGAGTAGATACCCATACGTCCTGTTTCGCCGTCGGGTCGATGTTTACAGTTACCGTCTCGTAGCTCTCGGTGCCGGTGAAGTTGTCGGCGTTGGCCACGGCGAACGTCTGGTAGGTCTCGCCGAGGGGGAACTCGACGGCGAAGCGCCCCTGGGTGGCGTCGCACTCCTTCTGTTCCACCAGGGTGTACTCGCGGCGGTTTACTTTGTAGATGAACACTGTGAACTTGGAGATGCCGGCGGCCTGCAGCTCTTCGGCCGTGGCGCGCGAGAGGGTCATCTCCACCTTCTGCTTCGAGGCGTCGCCGCCCCCCTGTCCGGGAGCCGACGGCTCGTCGGCGCTCTGCGAGCACCCCGTGAGGGCCACCGCGAGCGGGAGCAGGAATCTGGAAAGGTTTTGGATCATGATATAGTTAGGTTTTAGATAGATTTCCATGGATAGGTATGGCACCGGAAACGGTGAATCATCAGGTCTGCGGATAGGCACGGACATAGCGCGCCTCTCTTACGGGTGCAAATTTGCTAAAAAATATAAAACGGGGTGGAGTAAAATTTGCCAAATTTCGGGGGCATAACAATTTTTCACGCTTTTAACGCACGGCATTTTGTATATCCGCCAATCTTTGCTAAATTTGCACTGCACCTGCTTATGATCCACCCATGAAACAAACACGGTACCAATACATAACTCTGATATTCGCCCTGCTGCTGTCGCTCCCGGCGGCGCTTGGGCAGCCTTTCTGCCAGACGCGCACCTTCAACGTCAGCGACGGGCTCCCATCAAACAGCATATCGAAGGTGGCCCAGGACTCCGACGGCCTCATATGGGTGGCTTCATGGAACGGCCTGAGCTATTTCGACGGCTACGGCTTCGCCTCGTTCCGCTCCGGCGAGCGCCACGGCTCCCTGACCTCCAGCCGCATCGTAAACATCGCTCCCGACAGCGAGGGGAAGGTGTGGCTCCTGACTTATGACCGCAAACCGTACATCTTCGACCCTACCGACAGCCGGTTCGCCTCCCTCGACGAGGTGCTGGCCCTGAAGGCGGGGCGCACCAGCCGCATCCAGGAGATTTATCCCGCGGGAAATTACATGTGGCTTGTCGCCGACGGCCCCGCCCCGACGACCCGTGTCAGAGTCTCGATGCCGGTAGACACCGCCTCGGTGGAGGTCTACGGCCGCGACAAGCTCCGCGGGGCCGCGACGCGCGTGACAAAGGTGCTTCTCGACTCGTTAGGCAACGAATGGGTGTTCACCGACGCGGGGGTGCAGCTCTATGGCGCTCCTGTGGCGTGCGAGGGGAGCTTCCTCGACCCGGCGACCACCGGTGGCGCGACATATTTCGCCACTTCCGACGGTAGGTTCTACTCTTTCAAAAAGGGGGATACCGCCCTGTCGCCGGTCGCTCTCCCCGAAGGCCTCGACTTCCGCCGGGTAGAGGCGCTCAAAACCCTCGACTCCAACAACCTGATCGCGGCTGTCCCCGGAGGGCTCGCGGTCTATGACCTCCGCAACCGCTCCTGGCGGCACGTCGCGGCCGGAAGCCCCGCCGACAACGTGGCCTCGGTCTTCGTCGACTCGCGCCACCGCGCATGGGCTCTGACGGAAGCCGGAAACGTGTGGCTCACAAATCCGGCTGTCACGTCAGCCTCCCGCGTTGAGACCGGTCCGGGGGCTCCCGACGCGTCGGTCAGCAGCGTGCCCCTCTGGGTCGAAGACCGCTTCGGCACGATATGGCTCGCTCCGAAAGGGGGCCGCTTCGGCTACTTTGACGAGGTTTCAGGCAAAATCAACCCGCAGGAATTTCAACTCCCCCATCTGAAATACACCTCCATTCCCGAAATCGACCGCTTCTTCGTTGACCGCCAGCATAATCTGTGGATCGGCACTACCCACGACCTGACTCTCGTGAACTTCAACCACCATATGGTGAAGACCACCCCCCTGGTGCTCAACCAGGAAGTAAGGGCGCTCCTCCCCTGCGCCAGCGGAAAGTTCCTGGCCGGGTCGCGCAACGGGGTCCTCGGGCGTTTCACCGCCGACGGCGCTCCCGACGGTTACCTCGGCAAGCGGGAGAACCCCGACGGCACAGGGCGCGTGTTCGAGACCTCGACCCCGGTACGCTTCTCCGACCATATCTACGCCATGTACGAGGATGCCGACAAGGACATATGGGTCGGCACGAAGGGTGACGGCCTCTACCTCATACGTCCCGACGGTAGCTTCACACATTTCAGGGCCGGCAAGCCTGATTCCTACGCAATACCGACGGATACAATCTACGACATCCGCCAGGACAGCAGGGGGAACATATGGATCGGGTCGTTTGGCGGAGGACTTCTCAAAGCCGAGAAACTTCCCGGCGGCGATGCCCGCTTCATACACGCCGGAAACGCGATGAAGAACTACCCCCTCACGAAGTTCCCCCGCGTGCGCCGAATCACCTCCGACGGGAAGGGGACCATAATCCTCTCGACCCATAACGGCCTGATTACCTTCTCGAACGATTTCAAAACTCCCCGCGACATAAAGTTCCATACGACAGTGCATGTCCAGGGCGACCCCTCTTCGCTGCAGACCGACGACGTGCTGCAGGCGCTCGTGACAGCCAACGGCGACATCTATGTCGCGACCATGGCGGGGGCGCTGCAGATGGTCGATTCCGACAATCTTCTGCAGGGGCAGCTCAAATTCAAGTCGGGCGGAGGGCCGCGCGACCATCTTTTCTTCCTGCAGAACTCCACCGTCGGGGGAAACATCCTCTCGATGGTCGAGGACACGAGCCGCAATATATATATTGTGCGCGAGACGAGCATCCTGGTGTACTCCCCGGCGACAAACACCCTGGCCGTCTACGGCCGCAACAACATTGGCGGGAGCATCGACTTCACCGAGGCAGCCCCGGTGTTCTCCCCGGAGAGCGGCAAGCTCCTATTCGGGGCGATGGGGGGAGTCGTGTACCTCGACCCGGAGGAGATGGTCGGAAGCACCCATACCCCCAAGATTGTCTTTACCGGCATCCAGTTCCAGGGTGAGCCGGAAAAGAAGCAGATTCTGAACCCTGAAATGCTTGAAGTGCAGGGGGGCAAGCGCAACTTCGCGATCAGTTTCGCCGCGCTGGATTACAGCGACAACACCAACATACAGTATGCCTACAAGCTGGCCGACGATCCCGACTGGACGTATCTCGGGACAGCGCATACGGCCCACTTCAACCACCTCGCGCCCGGCGACCACACCCTCCTGGTGAAAAGTACCGACGGTAACGGCGTCTGGCTCGACAACCAGCGGGAAATCCTGATCCGGGTCCACCCCGATTTCTGGGAGTCGAACTGGGCGAAGGTGATATATGTAGTCGTATTCCTGCTTGTGGCGTGGCTCGTGGCATATTTATTCACTCTCAACCGCAAAAGCGCCATAACCAACATGCTACGCAAGAAGGAGAAGAAGTTCTTCATCGACGCCTCCCACCGGCTGCGCACTCCTCTGACCCTCATCGGGGGGCCGGTCGCAGAAGTGCTTGAGAGCGAGCCCCTTTCCGACCGCGCCCGCGGCTACCTGGAGAAAGTCCACCGCAATTCCCAGGAGATGCTGAAAATGGTTAACGGCATCCTTACCAACGCGTCGGACCACAACTACATAACCGACGACAAGATTCCCGAAACGACGGTCGCCGCAGCCACGGTGCCTGCCGAGGCCTCAGGCGCGGCTCCCTCCCAGGCAGAGTCAGCCGTCGAAGCCTCTCCGGCCGAAGCCCCGGCTCCGAAGAGCGGGGGAGGAAAGGTAAGGATTCTCGTGGTCGAGGACAACGACGACCTGCGCTCCTTCCTTTGCGACATCCTCGCCGTGCAGTACGACGTCATTTCGGCTCCCAACGGAGCCGTGGGCCTGGAAAAGGCCGAGAAGGAGCAGCCCGATTTCATAATCACCGACGTCACGATGCCAGAAATGGACGGCCTGACGATGGTGCAGAAAATCAAGCAGAACAAGAAGTTGAGCCACATACCCATCATCGTCCTTTCCGCCCGCGCCTCCGTAGAGGACCGCGTGCGCGGCCTTAACGAGGGGATAGACGACTATATAACCAAGCCTTTCAGCGCGACGTATCTCCGCCAGCGTATCTCCTCCATCCGCGCCCAGCGCAAGATTCTGCAGCAGAATTTCTTCGAGCAGATCGGGCAGAATTTCAGCGCCGCCGCCCAGGAGGCCGAGCCGGGACTTCTCTCGGCTTCCGGGGTTCCCGAGGCCGACGGCTCGGCGCCTGAGGCGCCGACCGAAGGAGCGGACAAGCCTGCTCCTTCGGAGGATGTTGATAATAAGGATGCTACCGGCAGGGAGTGGAAGCTCGAGTCGCCGCAGATCGCCGATGCCGACCAGGAGATGATGGAGAAGCTCCTCCGCTTCATGGAGGAGCATATCGCCGACGAAGACCTCAAAATCGAGGAGCTGGCCGAGGCGGTCCATATGGGGCGCACCGTGTTCTACGGCAAAATCAAGGCCCTCGTCGGAATGTCCCCCTCCGACTTCCTGCGCCGCCTGCGCATGCAGCGCGCCGAGGAGCTGATTGCCCGAAGCAAGATGAACTTCTCGCAAATAGCCTTCCGCATCGGATTCTCAGATCCGAAATACTTTACGAAATGCTTCAAGAAGGAGACCGGCATGACCCCGTCGGAGTACCGCCAGCAGGCCCTTCGCCAGCAGCAGGAGGATTCGGAAGCCTGACCCGCCGAGGCCGGCAAGCAACTTTAAAACACCGCTCCGGGAGCCTCGGGGTGGTGTTTTTTAGCGCAAAATGGGGGAATTTCTCGCGGTATAATATATAGTGGTGTTTTTTGTGCTTGAATTAGTGCCTGCGTTTTGCGCCTTTTGAGTAATTTTACGATATAAATCTATCTAACCTAACCAAACACAAACCATGAAGCAATTCAACGACGCCAATTTCCTGCTGCAGACCCCTGCTGCCGAGCGTCTTTACCACGACTACGCCGAAGGACTCCCCATCATCGACTATCACTGCCACCTGATTCCCGAATATGTCGCTTCAGACCACAAGTTCGAGAACCTCTCGAAAATCTGGCTCGAAGGGGACCATTACAAGTGGCGCGCCATGCGCACAAACGGCGTTGACGAACGCTTCTGCACCGGAAAGGACACCACCGACTGGGAGAAGTTCGAGAAATGGGCCGAGACTGTGCCCTATACGATGCGTAACCCGCTCTACCACTGGACCCACCTGGAGCTGAAAACCGCTTTCGGCGTCGACAAGCTCCTCAACCCCTCCACCGCGAAGGAGATATACGACCACTGCACCGCGATGCTCCAGACCCCCGAGCGTACCGCCCGCGGCCTGATGAAGCACTACAACGTCGAGGTTGTCTGCACTACCGACGACCCCGTTGACTCCCTCGAGCACCACCTGAAGGTGAAGGAGGACGGCTTCCAGGTCAAGATGCTCCCGACCTGGCGCCCCGACAAGGCGATGGCCGTCGAGGTCCCCGCCGACTTCAAGGCATACGTTGACCGCCTGGCAGAGGTTTCCGGCATCAAAATCAGCAAATTCGCCGACCTCATCGCCGCCCTCCAGAAGCGCCACGACTTCTTCGCCGAAGTCGGCTGCCGCCTGAGCGACCACGGCATCGAGGAGTTCTACGCCGAGGATTATACCCCCGCCGAAATCGAGGCTATCTTCGACAAGGTTTATGGCGGACAGGAGCTTACCCCTGCGGAAATCGCCAAGTTCAAGACCGCGATGATGGTCGAGTTCGCCGTAATGGACCACGACTCGGGCTGGACCCAGCAGTTCCACTACGGCGCGATCCGCAACAACAATTCCCGCATGATGAAGCAGCTCGGCCCCGATACCGGCTTCGACTCCATCGGCGACTTCACCGTTGCAAAGAAGATGTCGAAATTCCTCGACATGCTCGCTTCCCGCGACAAGCTCGGAAAGACTATCATCTACAACCTCAACCCCCGCGACAACGAGCTGGTGGCCACAATGCTCGGTAACTTCCAGGACGGACGCTATGGCGCCGGCAAGATCCAGTTCGGCTCCGGATGGTGGTTCCTCGACCAGAAGGACGGCATGGAGAAGCAGATGACCGCCCTCTCTAACCTCGGCCTCCTCAGCCGCTTCGTCGGGATGCTTACCGACTCGCGCTCCTTCCTGAGCTATCCGCGTCACGAATATTTCCGCCGCACCCTCTGCAACCTCCTCGGCAACGACATAGAGCAGGGCCTTCTCCCCGCCTCCGAGATGGACTTCATCGGCAAGGAGATTGTCGCGAAGGTTTGCTACGGCAACGCCAAGGAATATTTCAAATTCTGAGTCAACTTTCGCAGGCTCAAGTTGAAGTGAAAAAAGTGAAAGGTGAAAAGTGAAAAGTGAATGGTGAAAAGTGAATGGTGAAACTCAGGCCTCGCCTGAGTGAAGATATCAGTTAATCAAGTATCTTCTTCACCTTTCACCCTTTACCCTTCACCATTATAATACCGACAATCTTATACCAATCATTGACTTATGGCTATTTCAACCGCGGCGCGGCCTGATACCGCCCAACGGATGAGTAATTTCCGCTGGACAATCTGCGCGCTCCTATTCCTCGCGACGACGGTCAACTACATGGACCGCCAGGTGCTTTCCCTTACTTGGAAGGAGTTCATCTCCCCTGAGTTCCACTGGACCGACGCCAACTACGGCCTCATCACAGCCGTGTTCTCTATCGTCTACGCTGTCGCAAACCTCTTCGCCGGCCGTTTCATCGACTGGATGGGCACCAAGAAGGGCTACCTCTGGGCCATCGGCGTATGGTCGGGCGGCGCGTGCCTCCACGCCCTTTGCGGCGTCGGCACCGAGGCGTGGCTCGGACTGAACGATGCCGCCGGCCTGGTGAAGGCCACCGGCGACATCGCCGTTACGATCGCTACCGTTTCGGTTTACTTCTTCCTGGTGGCCCGCACGATCCTGGCGCTCGGCGAGGCCGGTAACTTCCCCGCCGCCATCAAGGTGACCGCCGAATACTTCCCCAAGCGCGACCGCGCCTACGCTACCTCGATTTTCAACGCCGGCTCCGCTGTCGGCGCCCTGATTGCTCCGTTCTCGATCGGCCCGCTCGCGAAGTATTTCCAGAGCATCGGCTGGGGTAACGGCTGGGAAATGGCGTTCATCATTATCGGCGCCCTCGGTTTCGTCTGGATGGGCTTCTGGATGGTGCTCTACAAGAAACCCGCCGAGAATCCCCGAGTGAACGCCGCCGAACTCGCTTACATCGAACAGGACGACGACGCTCCCGACGAAACCGCGAAGCAGAAAGCCGAGGATGAGGACAGCAAGGCTGCTACCATCCCCTTCTTCAAGTGTTTCATGTACCCGCAGACCTGGGCCGTGTTCTTCGGCAAGTTCCTTACCGACGGCGTTTGGTGGTTCTTCCTTTTCTGGACCCCGGCCTACATTACCGACGTGTTCAAGCTGTCGACCTCCCATGGAGAGGGCATGCTGATGATTTTCGTACTCTATCTGATTACGATGCTTTCGATTTACGGCGGCAAGCTCCCGACTATCTTCATTGACCGCGCGGCCCGTCGCGGCGTGACGGTCAACGCATACTCCGCCCGCATGAAGGCCATGCTTATCTTCGCCGTGTTCCCCCTGCTGGCCCTGGCCGCGCAGCCCCTCAGCTCCGTATCCCCCTGGATGCCGATTATCATTATCGGTATCGCCGGAGCCGCCCACCAGTCCTGGAGCGCCAACATCTACTCCGTTGTGGGCGATATGTTCCCCAAGAGCACGATCGCTACCATCATCGGTATCGGCGGCATGGCCGGCGGTATCGGCTCGTTCCTGATTAACTATTTCTCCGGCATCCTCTTTGACTATGCCGCGCAGAGCAATATGGCGTTCATGAGCTTCGAAGGGAAGCCCGCGGGCTACTTCGTGGTGTTCTGCATATGCGGCGTGGCCTACCTCGTCGGCTGGGCTATAATGAAGCTCCTCGTGCCGAAGTACAAGGTTATCGAATACAAAGGTTAAACTCTTAAATCATCAATACAATGGCTATCAAAGCTCTGAATCATAAGAACGTTCCCGTAGCGGAGCGTCCCGTAAAAGTCCTCCAGTTCGGTGAGGGAAACTTCCTCCGCGCCTTCGTTGACTGGCAGCTCGACATCGCCAACGAAAAGGGGGTGATTAACACTAACGTCGCCCTGCTGACCCCGCTGTTCAGCCAGAGCAAGGTAATCGACATCCTCAAGGAGCAGGACGGCCTTTACCACGTTGTCCTCGAAGGTATCGAGGACGGCCAGCCCAAGCGCGAAATCCGTCTGGTGAAGTCGGTCGCCGACGCTTTTACTCCAGCCAACGAGTATGACAAGTACGTAGGCTACATCACCTCCCCCGACCTCCGCTTCATCGTTTCCAACACTACCGAGGCCGGCATCCGCTACGAGGAAGGGGTTGACGTACTCTCCGACATGCCCTCCTCGTTCCCCGGCAAGGTGACGAACCTGCTCTACCGCCGCTGGAAGCACTTCAACGGCGACCCCTCCAAGGGCCTGGTGTTCATCTGCTGCGAGCTGATCGAGGATAACGGCACCACTCTCCGCAAGTATGTCCTGCGCCATGCCGAGGAGGCCGGGCTGGAGCCGGAGTTCATCCAGTGGGTGAAGGATTCCTGCTTCTTCTGCGACACTCTCGTCGACCGCATCGTGCCGGGTTTCCCCCGCGACACCATCAACGAAATCAAGGAGGAAATCGGCTTCGACGACAATGTTGTTGTCAAGGGCGAGCTTTACCACCTCTGGGCTGTCGGCGGCGAAGGCTATAAGGTTGTCGCCGAGGAGCTTCCTCTTGACAAGGCCGGGCTCCACGTCCTCTTCATGCCCTCCATCAAGTCGTTCCGCGACAAGAAGGTGCGCATCCTCAACGGCTCCCATACCGGCATGGTGCCCGTCGCTCTCCAGCTTGGCTGCGAGACTGTCATGGACGCTTTCAACAACCCGGCTGTCAACAAGTTTGTCAACACGATGGTTGCCCGCGAGGTTCTTCCGATGATTGACGAGGACCCCGAAGAGCTCCGCAAGTTCGCCGACGGCATCCTGGAGCGCTTCTACAACCCCTACATCAAGCACATGCTCAGCTCCATCGCCCTGAACTCCCTCTCGAAATGGGAGGCCCGCAACTGGAGCACCGTCAAGGACACCTACGCCAAGAAGGGTGAGCTGGCCGAGTTCGAGCTGTTTACCTTCGCGGCGCTGCTGTCGCTCTACGGCCCCGGCACCGACTTCGTGCCCCAGGACACCGCTTCGCATGTCGAGCTGATCAACAACGTATGGGACGATAACGACTACGCCGCTACCGTCGCAAAGATTGTCGACAGCCCCATCTTCGTCGAGCGCTTCGAGCAGACCGTCCCCGGCTTCACCGCCAAGGTAGCGGAATACCTCGGCGCGATCCGCCGCGACGGTATGGAGAAGGCCCTCAACGATTTCCTCGCAGCCCACGAATAACAAGCCGCCGAGAATGAAACGTTTTCTGAAAATCAACGCCGCCGACAACGTGGCGGTCGTCCTCGCGGACGACGCCCGCGCCGGCGAGGTGTTCGTCACTCCCGAAGGCGCGGAGGTGGCCCTGCTTTCCGACATCACCCGCGGACATAAGTTCGCCCTCCGCCCGATCGCGGAGGGGGAGGCTGTCATCAAGTACGGTTACCCCATCGGCCACGCGACCGCTCCGATCGCGGCCGGCGAATGGATCCACTCACATAACCTCGCGACCTCCCTCAGCGACGACCTTAAATATACCTACGAGCCGACCCCGATTCCCGAAGTCAAGGTCGCCGACTGCCCGACAATCGACGGGTATCTGCGCCGCAACGGCGATATGGGTATCCGCAACGAGCTTTGGATTGTCCCGACCGTCGGATGCGTCAACGGCCAGGCCAACGCGATTGTCGAGCGTCTGCGCCGCGAGTGCGACCTGACCGGCATCGACGACGTGCGCGCCTTTACCCATAACTACGGCTGCTCGCAGCTCGGCCAGGACCACGCCAACACCCGCGCGGCCCTCTCCGCCCTGATCAAGCACCCCAACGCCGGCGGTGTCCTGGTGCTCGGTCTCGGATGCGAGAACAACCAGCTCCCGGTGCTCCGCGACCAGCTTGGCGAATATGACGCCGACCGCGTCAAGTTCCTGATTTCCCAGGAGGTTGAGGACGAGGTCGAAGTCGGCTTTGAAATCTGCTCGAAACTCATCGAACAGATGCGTTCCGACCGCCGCCAGCCCCTCCCGATGTCGAAGCTGAAAGTGGGTCTGAAGTGCGGCGGCTCCGACGGATTCTCGGGCATCACGGCCAACCCGCTGGTCGGACTTCTTTCGGACCGCGTGATCGCTTGCGGAGGAACGTCGGTGCTGACCGAGGTCCCCGAGATGTTCGGTGCCGAGACTATCCTCATGAACCGCGCCTGCACGCCGGAGGTATTCGACGAGACCGTAAGCCTCATCAACGACTTCAAGGGATATTTCCGCTCCTACGGCCAGCCCATCTACGAGAACCCCTCGCCGGGCAACAAGGCCGGTGGCATCACCACTCTGGAAGAGAAATCGCTCGGGTGCGTGCAGAAGGGTGGCAGCCAGGCGGTTGTCGATGTGCTTAACTACGCGCAGCCGGTAACAAAGCACGGGCTCAACCTGCTGACGGCTCCCGGCAACGACCTCGTGGCGGCTACCTCCCTGGCCCTCTCCGGATGCCAGATGGTGCTCTTCACCACCGGCCGTGGAACCCCCTTCGGCACATTCGTGCCCACGATGAAAATCTCCACCAACTCGCAGCTCGCGGCGAAGAAGCACAACTGGATTGACTTCAACGCCGGGACGATTGTCGAGGACGAGGCCGCCGAGGCTGTCTGCGACCGCCTGATGGAGAAGGTTGTCGCCGTCGCTTCCGGCGAGCGCCTCCACCACGAGAAAGCCGGAGCAAAGGAAATCGCCATTTTCAAGACCGGCGTGACCCTCTGACCATAAGCAAACGTAATCAAATGGGGGCGTGTCATAACGACCCGGACGGGCCGTTATGACACGCCCCCAAACAATATCTAACCATGAGCCTATCCAAACTCTCACTGCTGTGGCTCCTGCCCGCGGTTGTCGCCGCCGGCTGCGGTAGCGCCCAACGCGTCACAGTCAGCAACTCCCTCCCCTTCGACCGCGAGGGGGAAATGGCGCAACTTCCTGTCGGAGAACTTAAAAGCTCTCTCCGCAAATCGGGGTTCGTTGTTACAGACCCCGCCGGAAACGAGGTGCCCTACCAGCTCACCTCCGACTCCCTGTTGATTTTCCCGGCCTCAGTGGCCGCCAACGCTTCGGCGGTATATACAGTCAAACAGGGCACTCCCGCGCCCGTCAAGCCCCGCGTCTATGGCCGCTTCTTCCCCGAGCACAAGGACAATATGAACTGGGAGAACGACAAGGCGGCCTACACCGCCTACGGCCCGGCTCTCCAGGCCCGCGGCGAGCGCGGCTTCGGCTACGATGTCTGGACTAAGAATGTCGACACCCTCGTGCTCGAGCTTCGCTACAAGCTCGCTACTCAGAAGAAGTCGATGCACAAGGACCACGGCAACGGGATGGACGCGTATATCGTGGCCAACACCCTCGGAGGTGGCACCGCCGCGCTCCTCGACGACAGCGGGGAGATTATCTTCCCCTGGTGCTGGAAGGAATACGAGATTCTCGACAACGGCCCGCTCCGCTTCTCCGTGCGCCTGACCTACAACCCGTTGAAGGCCGGGGAGGATACCGCCGTGGTCGAGACGCGCCTGATTACCCTCGACCAAGGCTCGAATTTCAACCGCACGGAGGTGCGTTACGACGGCCTCTCGCGCCCGCGTCGCGTGGCTCCGGGTATCGTGGTCCACAAGCAGAACCCCCGCGAGTTCGGCTTCAACGCCAAGGAGGGGTGGATGGCGTATGTCGATTCAACCGACAATCCCCGCAACGGCAACGGCGTGATCTACCTCGGAGCCGTCGCTCCCGCCGACTCCATAATATATAAGCCTGTCAGCGAGCCGGCCCGCGACGCCGACGCGCATCTGCTCGCGGTTTCGGAATACAAGCCGGGCGACACGCTCACCTATCTCTGGGGCTCCGCCTGGTCCAAGAACCCGACCGCTCCCGCCGATACCGACGAGTGGAAAGAATTTATGCGCCTGGCCGCGGCATGTTTCAGGAACCCTCTTAAAACCAGCGTGAAATGAAAAAGATACTGACCTCGCTCCTCCTCCTCGCGGCCTTCGCCGTCTCGGCTGCCGAGTATGATTTCGTTGTCGCGAAAGACGGCAGCGGCGACTTCACTACCGTACAGGAGGCTGTCAACGCCGTGCCCGATCTCTGCGGCTCTTACCGCACCCGCATCCTCGTCAAAGAGGGGCGCTACGAGGAGAAGCTCGTCATCCCCCAGACCAAAATCAACCTCTCGCTGATCGGGGAGGGGGAGGCCGTCATCACTTACGGCGACTACGCTTCGAAAAAGAACCGCTTCGACCAGGAGATGGGGACCGCCGGCTCGTCGAGCTGCTACATCTTCCCGGTTGACTTCTACGCCGAAAACATCACTTTCGAGAACACCGCCGGCCCGGTGGGGCAGGCTGTCGCGTGCTACGTCGGCGGCGACCGCACGGTATTCAAGAACTGCCGTTTCCTCGGCAACCAGGACACTCTCTATACCCACAGCACCGGCCGACAGTACTATACCGGCTGCTATATCGAGGGGACCGTGGACTTCATCTTCGGAAAATCTACCGCACTTTTCGACGACTGCGTGATCCACTGCAAGCGTGCGGGAGGGTACATAACCGCTCCCGCCACTCCGCAGGGGCAGCGCCACGGCTATGTGTTCACCAACTGCAAGCTGACGGCCGACTCGGCCGCGGTGCGCTGCTGGTACTCGCGCCCCTGGCGCGACTACGGCCAGACGGTGTTCATCCGCTGCGATGTCGGGGGGCATATCCGCCCCGAGGGGTGGCACAACTGGAAGAAGCCCGAGCGTGAAAAGACCGCCTTCTACGCCGAATACGGCTGCACAGGTCCCGGTGCGGACACCACCAAGCGCGTCCCCTGGGCCAAGGTCCTCCCCTCTGACGAGGGTTATACCCTCCCCGAAATCCTCGGCGGCGAAGACAACTGGGATCCGACCCTCCTTACCGGCGAGCCCCGCGCCGTCGTCTATCCCTAAACCGGGTCTCTCGCTCTTCCTCCTTGCTTACAGTGGCGAGGCGTAAGCCGAGCTTCAACCTCTGTTCTAAGAGTTTCCTAAACCTTAAACTATAAACCTTCAAACCCTTACCTCTCCCTCGAAACCTATGAAACTTATTGCAACCTTCGGAGTTGCGGTCGCGGCGGCGATTTGCGCTTCAGCGGCCTCTACCGACCCCGCGTCGGTAGTCGATCGGTGGAGCGACGCTGCAACCCACCCGAAAATTATCGACATCAACTTCTCCGATACCACCTGGCCCGATTCCTGGCAGGGGGAGACGGGGCGCGACTGCCCCTCCTTCGCCGACGGCGGCTATGTCAACGCCATTATCGACGTCAACGCCAACGGAGGCGACGCGGTGAAGTACCCGGTCGTGTTCCATAACTGCACTTTCGCTACCAACGCCACAAACAACGGCTTCGGCGGCACGACGGCCGCTTTCGCCCGCCAATACTATATCGGCGAGAAACCGTCGGGCAACTCGGCCTCGACGTACAACAACTGGACCGTCGCCGGGCACACCGAATACCTGGAGGACAACATCGTGCGCGATGCCTCCGGGCGCCCGACCCACGGCGAGGCGGGATTCGTCCAAATGTGCCGCGACGCCTCCGCCGACGGCAAGACCTCGCTCCACGGATGGATGGAAATCGACCATATCCCGTATGTCGACCGTGTGCAGTGGTCCTGGTCGTCGACCTCCTGGGGCCGCGGCATAAAGTGCGACGTTAAAATCGGCGACGGCCCCTGGCAGCCCCTCGTGTGGATGGGTTCCGAGCGTCAGAAACAGGGCTGGACCGTGTTCAGCGACCAAGGCTATTTCATGGAGAACGTCATCGACGCAGAGGATGTCTCCCTTCGCTGGCGCGTTTGGGACGGCGAAGACCAGTCCAACCCGGTGCAGACCGACGCGGAGGGGAAATGCCCTTTCACTACGGCCCTCAACCCGCTGGGCATGATGCAGGCTCCCCGCATCCACAAGGTTAGGATTTTCGGCACGGAGATTACCGCCGACCAGGCGAAATATGCCCGCGAGCATATGGTCAACGACCCCGGCACGCTCTCCGACCTCTCCGAGTTCGGCGGCGGAAGCTCGTCGCCCGCTCCCGACGACAAGGCCGAGGTGGTGCTCTTCATGGTTGCCCAGGACGGCAGCGGCGACTTTGCGAAAATCCAGGACGCGATCGACGCGGTGCCCGCCGGGAAACGCGGACTGATTTACATCCGTCCCGGTGTCTACGAGGAGAATCTCTACGCCGGGCGCAAGGGTGAGGCCGAACGCTTCATATCGCTCATCGGCGAGGACCGCGAGACGGTTATCCTTACTTCGGGTATCGGCCGCGGCAACGATAACACCAAGACTTTCAACGACTGCGCCGCGCTCAATATCTACTCGCCGCGCTTCTACGCCGAGAACCTGACAATCCGCAACATCGCCGGCGAAAGCGCCGGACAGGCCGAGGCACTCTTCACCGGGGCTGACGCTCACGTCTTCAAGAACTGCCGTCTCTCCGGCTACCAGGACACCTACAAGGCTAACGTCGGCTCCCGCGGCTATTTCCGCGACTGCCTGATCGAGGGCACGGTTGACTTTATCTATGACGCTGGCCTCGAATGGTTCGACAACTGCGAAATCCGCGCTCGCAAGGCTTCCAAGGGTGGCTACCTGACAGCCCCCGGCGGCTCGGCGATGGCGATGAGCCGCGTGCTCTTCCCGGAACTGTCACAACCCTATTTCTACCCCGGACTCTTCTTCGACCATTGCTCGCTGACAGCCGAGGATGGGGTGGCGGCTTCCTCATTCACACTGGGACGCCCCTGGCAGGAAAACTCAGGCTCGATGTTCCTCAACTGCTTCCTCGGCAACCATATTTCCGCCACGGGATGGACCGCCTGGGGTGGTTCGGAAAACTCCTCGTCGCTCTACGAATACCGCTCGATGAACCCCGACGGCACACTCGCCGATGTCTCCCGCCGCGCCTCCTTCTCCCGCCAGGCTACCGAGGCCGAAGTCGAGGCTTATATGAACCCCGCGTTCCTTTTCGGCAACTTTTCGAAGGTCCCCTTTGACTACGAGAAGATTCTGAAGGCTCCATCGGCTCCCGCCGGATTCCATCTGACCGACGGGCGCTTCACCTGGGAGGCGGACGAGGACGCCGCGGCCTATATCGTCAGCCGCGACGGCGTGCCCGTCCTTTTCACTACTGAGAACTCCTACGAGGAATATGACCCCGCCGGGAGCTATACCGTGAAGGCTGTATCGCGCTACGGCGCGGCATCCTCGGCGGCAGAAGTGAAAGAGGCAGTGCGCCTCAAGGCGTTCCCCACAGCCGAAGGTTTCGGCAAGTTCACTTCGGGAGGTCGCGGCGGCCGAGTCGTGACCGTCACCTCGCTCGCCGACGACGGTTCCGCCGGTACGCTCCGCTGGGCGTTCGAGCAGTACAAGAACGAGCCGCTGACAATCGTGTTCGCGGTCAGCGGCCAGATCGCTCTGACCCGCGAGCTCCGCGTCAACCGCGCCGACTGGACTCTCGCCGGACAGACCGCTCCGGGCGAGGGTATCGCCGTGACCCGCAACAAGGTGAACCTCGGAGGGTCGAGCAACTTCATCGTGCGCAACGTGCGCTTCCGCATCGGCCACAAGTCGATTGCCGGGGAGGTAATGATGGAGAACGCCCTGGGGGCCGAGAACTGCTCCAACTTCATCTTCGACCACTGCTCGTTCGGCTGGTCGGTCGAGGAGAATATGAATACCGCTGACTCCCACTTCCTTACGGTGCAGTACAGCATCGTCCACGAAGGCCTCTACCGCGGCGGCCACTCCAAGGGTGACCGCGGCTACGGCTGCCAGTGGGGCGGCTCTCCCGCGACTTATCACCACAACCTTCTGGCCCACAACCAGTCGCGCTCCTGCCGCTTCAACGGTGCCCGCGGCGAGGACCATGTCGTGTTCCTGGAATACATCAACAACGTAAACTACAACTACGGCAACAACGGCGGCTGCTATGGTGGCGAGAACACCGCCCCCGTCGCGAGCTACAACGGCCTGAACTCGGCCCACGAATGTAACTTCATCAACAATTACTATCGCCGCGGTCCCGCCTCGAGCGGCAACAAGGTAGTGTTTGTCAACTCCTCCTACGCCCGCGCAGGAGCCAAGTCCTGGGCTCCTGCGAAGTGGTACGTAAGCGGCAACGTCGCTACCGCCAGCAGTGCCGCGACCGCCGACAACTGGAGCGCCATGACCGCCGAAACCTATTCGCTCGACCAGATCAAGGCCGCGGAGCGCATCGTGCCGCAGAACGCTTACTACAAGTACGGCCTTGCGGGGAACCAGGGTAACTACGACCCCTCCTTCTTCATGCTCAACGACTTCGAGAGCGCCGAGGACGCGTTCAATACCGTTGTCGAGAAGGCCGGGACCATCAACCGCGACAAGGTTGAGGCGCGCGTCGCTGACGATGCCCGCGCCGGAAAGGTAACCTACGGCGGCGCCGCCAAGGGCAAAAGCTCCGGCATTATCGACACCGAGGCCGATGCCGAAGGTTTCTTTGAATACTCCGCCGACTACGAGGTACCCGCTGATACCGACGGCGACGGTATTCCCGATGCCTGGGAGCGCGCCAACGGCCTTGACCCCGCCGTTGCCGACGGCAACCGCCGCAACCCCGATGGTTACACAGCCCTCGAAGTCTACCTCAACTCCCTGATGGGCGAGGAGATGGAGCGGGGGTTCGGAGAGAACGCCATCGAGACCGTCAGCATCGCCGACAGCCTCCGCTACGATGCCGCTACGCGCACCCTCAGCGTCCCTGACGCCGCGGTTGGCGGGACCCTCAGCGTCTACGCCTCCGATGGTCGTCTCCTCCACATCGGCCGCCTGACCGCGCCCGCCGCGACCCTCCCGGCCCTCCCCGCCGGTCCCGCACTCCTCCGCGTCGACTCCCCCCGCACCGCCCCCGCCCTCCTCAAGCTCCTCCTCTGAAACCTCGGGCTAAGTCTTAAAACTCTTCCGTCCCGCAAAGTTACAATCAAACTTTGCGGGACGGCTGCGTTAATGCAACTCTCTTGCCCCTTCGCTCGGCTTACGCCTCGCGCACCAAGAGGGGAAGAGGGGATGGGAGGACTGGGAGGGATGGGAGATTTGGGATGATTGGGAGGGATTAGAGAGGGGGAGAGCTTATAGGGGGAAACAAAGGCGGCGCGCCGGGAGGGCGCGCCGCGTTGAGGGTTGGCTTTTTCTTGGAGTTGGTTTTGCTCGGCTTACGCCTCGCCACGGTAGGAGGGGAGGAGGGGGTTAGGGGAGGATGTCGGTGGTGAGGCCGAGGTCCTCCATTTCGAGGGAGGCCCAGATGAAGGGGCCGACGCCTTTGGCGTCGTTGTCGCGGACGGGCTCGGAGAGGTAGTAGGCGTAGGAGCCGTCGCGGCGGGTGTTCTCCTTGACTTTGGGGGCCGCTTTCTGGACGGCGGGGGAGATGCCCGGGCCGAGGCCTGCGACGGCGCAGCAGTTGGTCAGGGAGATGGTCTTGTCGGGGTTGACGCGGATGAAGTTGTTGACGATGCCCATGTAGGCTTTCTTGCCCGGCTCGAGGTATTTCTTGTCGGCGTAGCCTTTGCGCGCGGCCTTGAGCATGGCGTAGGAGAACATGGAGGAGCAGGTCGATTCGAGGTAGTTACCTTCGCGTTCGGGGGAGTCCATTACCTGGTACCAGAGGCCGGTTTTCTTGTCCTGCCATTTTACGACGTTGGCGAGGGTCTTGTCGAGGAGTTCCTCGACTTCGGCGCGGCGCTTGTAGTCGGCGGGGAGGGCGTCGAGAATCTCGACGAGGGCCATGGTGTACCATCCCTGGGCACGTCCCCAGCAGTGCTGCGAGAGCCCGGTTGTGTTGTCGCTCCAGAACATGTCGCGGTTTTCGTCCCATGCGTGGCGGTTGAGGCCTGTCGCGGGGTCGAAGGTGCGCTCGTAGGTTTTCTTGAGCTGGTCGACGGCGTCGTCGTAGATTTTGGCGAGCTTCTTGCCTTTATGGAGCTGTGGGGCGGTCAGCACTCGGTAGGGGAGCCCCATGAAGATACCGTCGAGCCATACCTGGTAGGCGTAGATTGCCTTGTGCCAGTAGACACCTTCGTTGGTGCGGGGCTGCTTTTCGAGCTGCTTCATGAGGGTCTTCATGGCGGCGAAGTTCTTGTCCTGGGGGAAGTGCTCGTGGAGGCGGGTCACGAAGTGGCCGGTGCGTACGTTGTCGAGGTTGTAGTCGGCGATGTTGTAGCCGCGGATCGAGCCGTCGGGGCGGATCATCGTGTCGGTGTAGGTCAGGCAGTAGTCGCGGATGGCGTCGTTGCCGTATTTAAGATAGGTGTCGAGCATGGCTTCGAGCTCGATGCCCATGACGTAGCTCCATTTGGGCTTCTTGGAGAAGTCGAGGAGGTAGCTCTGTGGTACTCGGGTCATTTCCGAGTGGGTCATCCACTGGGAGAAGGTCTTGTGGGGCTTCTCGTTGAGGGCGAGGGAGCCGTTGATGAAGAGGTTGTCGTAGTGGAGGTCGTGGGCCTTGCCCTTGAGGTAGTTACCGGCCTGCACGCCGTTGAAGTGGCAGTTCTTGACGTTGATGTTGTAGACGTTCGATACGGAGTCGAGTGCTACGATCATGACGCCGTATTTGCTCTTTCCGCAGGTAACGTCCTCGAGGTAGATGTCGCGGACGGTCGGGAGGTATCCGCGGCAGCAGATTTCCTTAGGCTCGTAGTCTAGGTTGATTTTGAGGACCGACTCCTTGCACTCCCCGACGCGGATGTTGCGGCCGTAGATTTTCTCTATCACGCCACCGCGGCAGGAGTTGGTTTTGAGGCGGAACACGCGGTCGAGGTTGGGGGAGTCCATGTCGTTGTTCTCGGCGAAGAGGTTGCGGCATCCGCCGGAGATTTCGGAGCCGATCACGATACCGCCGTGGCCGTTCTCCATCTTGCATCCGCGGATGATGATGTTCTCGGAGGGGAGGCCCCAGAGTCGTCCGTCGTTGTTGCGTCCGCTCTTTACGGCGATGCAGTCGTCGCCGGTGTTGAAGTAGCAGTTCTCGATCAGCACGCCGTCGCAGCACTCGGGGTCGCATCCGTCGCCGTTGGGGCCGTCGTTGCTGATATGGACGCCGCGGACGGTGACGTTCTTCGACAGCAGGGGGTGGATTACCCAAAAGGGGGAGCGGAGGAGCGTCAGGTTCTCGACAAGCACTCCCTCGCACTGGTTGAAGTTGACGAGCTGGGGGCGCAGGAGGTCGTCGGCGGTGAACACGCGCTCTTCAGCGGGGACACCGTCCTCGGCCATGCGGAGCAGCCGGGGGCGGCAGTGGTCGTCCTGCTGGCGGGGCATCCCCTCCTTCCAGCCGTAATGCTTCTTGCCTGACCATTTCCACCAGGTTTCGTTCGTGGCACCGCCGTCGATAGTGCCTTCGCCGGTAAGGCCGACGTTCTTGGCCTTGTAGGCGTAGACGCACGGGGAGAGGTTTGTGCAGTCAAGCCCCTCCCAGCGGGTCGGCACCAGGGGGTAGAGTTCCGGTTCGAAGGCGAAAAGGAGCGTCGCGTCCTTTTCGACCACGAGGTTCACGCCGCTTTCGAGGCGGATGGCGCCTGTGGAGTAAGTTCCGGCGGGAACGACCACGCGGCCCCCTCCGGCTTTGGCGCACGCGGCGATTGCGGCGGCGATGGCCTTTTGGTTCTTGGCCGCTGAAGCCTCGGTCGACGCGCCGTACTTGGTGATGTCGAACGAGCGGTCGGCGAACGTCGGGGCGCTGATTTTCGCCTCGACGGCCTTATACTCCGTGTCCCAGGCGCTCGCGGCGGCCAGCGCGGGCAGGAGCAGGCTCAGAAGAATCAGGGAATATTTTTTCATGATATGTTATGGGTTAAAGAATCATAGGTTCCGATGTGCAAGGTCAAAATTAGCGAATAATAAGCGCGAATCAGTGGAAGAATTGGCGGAATATGCGCCAGTGCGGTTTTTATCATTAACAAATGGAGGCGGCGGGGGTAAATTCCTCCCCGCGGCGTCGCGGGGGGGCGGGGCGGCAGGGTGGGGGAATTGGTGGAAAATGGGGGAAATGTTGTTATAGCGTCCGCGGGGTACTTAAATATGACGAATTTTTGCTTTGCCGTTTGTCGCGGGTTGTTAAATTTGCGCACTCTTAAATCAGTACTCCTTAGAGAGCTTAAATCGAAACCAACATAAAAACAGCAATCCGAAAATGTACTTATTAGGCTATGATATCGGCACTTCCTCGGTGAAGGCTTGCATCGTCAACGCCTCCAGCGGCGAGATTGTCGCGTCTGATTTCTATCCCCGCCAGGAGGCCCCCATCAAGTCGCTCCGTCCCGGATGGGCCGAGCAGAATCCCGAGGACTGGTGGACCCGCGTCAAGGAGGCGACCCGTTCGGTGCTCGCCGCCTCGAAGGTTGACCCGGCCGACATCAAGGCTATCGGAATCTCGTACCAGATGCACGGTGTGGTGCTCCTCGACAAGGATGGGCGCGTGCTCCGCGACAGTATAATATGGTGTGACTCGCGCGGCGTTCCCTACGGCGAGCGCGCCGTCGCGGACCTCGGGGCCGAGAAAATCATGCCCGGAATCCTGAACAAGCCCGGCAACTTCACGGCTACGAAGCTCGCGTGGGTGAAGGAGAACGAGCCGGAGCTGTTCGAGCGCGTGTGGAAGGTGATGCTTCCGGGCGACTATGCCGCCTGGCGCATGACCGGCCGCTGCCTGACGAACCCCGAGGGGCTTTCAGAATACATGCTATGGGACTTCCAGGCCGACGCGCCCTCGAAGCTGATGATGGACTATTTCGGCTTCCCGATGGATATTCTCCCGGAGGTTGTCCCGACTTTCGGCGACCAGGGAGGGCTTACGGCAGAAGCCGCTGCCGAACTGGGTCTCAAGGAGGGTACCCCGGTAACCTACCGCGCCGGCGACCAGCCGAACAACGCCCTGTCGCTCAACGTGTTCGAGCCGGGCGAAATCGCCTCTACCGCCGGGACCTCGGGCGTTGTCTACGGCATTAACGGGACTGTTGATTACGACCCCCTGAGCCGCGTCAACAACTTCGCCCACGTCAACCATACGAAGGCCGCGCCGCGTATCGGCGTCATGACCTGCATCAACGGCACCGGCATCCTCAATTCCTGGATGAAGCGCAACGTGGCTCCGACCGGCTGCTCCTACGACGAGATGAACGCTATCGCCGCCCAGGCTCCCGCCGGGAGCGCCGGCGTCTCGATTCTGCCGTTCGGCAACGGGGCGGAGCGCGTGCTGGAGAACCGCGAGGCGGGCTGCTCCTTCCACGGCATCAACTTCAACATCCACAACCGCTCCCACCTCCTCCGCGCGGCGCAGGAGGGCATCGTGTTCTCCTTCATGTACGGCATGGAGATTATGGAGAGCATCGGCATGAAGATTGACAAGATCCACGCCGGGAACGCCAACATGTTCCTCTCGCCGGTGTTCCGCGAGACGCTGGCGGGGGTTTCCGGGGCCACAATCCACCTGTTCGACACCGACGGGGCTGCCGGAGCTGCCCGCGGGGCCGGAATCGGGGCCGGAATCTACTCGTCGCCGAAGGAGGCGTTCGCGTCGCTGAAGCAGCTCGCGGTAATCGAGCCGCCGAAGGACCGCGAGCCTTACCTCGAGGCCTATCATAAATGGAAATCAATATTAGAAAAATAAAATCAACCCAACATAAATCAAACTGCAATGTCAAAGAAAGAGTATTTCCCTAACGTGGGCAAAATCGCCTACGAGGGTCCCGAAAGCTACAACCCGATGGCCTACCGCTACTACGACGCTGAGCGCGTTGTTCTCGGCAAGCCTATGAAAGAATGGCTGAAATTCGCCATGGCCTGGTGGCACACCCTCTGCGCCGAAGGTGGCGACCAGTTCGGAGCCGGCACCAAGAAGTTCCCCTGGAACGAGGGCCCCGACGCGATGACCATCGCCAAGCAGAAGGCCGACGCGGGCTTCGAGGTCATGCAGAAGCTCGGCATCGAATATTTCTGCTTCCATGATACCGACCTCATCGGCGACCTCGGCGATATCGACGACTACGAGGCACGCATGAAGGAAATCGTGGCTTACCTCAAGGAGAAGATGGCCGAGACCGGCATCAAGAACCTCTGGGGCACCGCCAACGTCTTCGGCAACGGCCGCTACATGAACGGCGCCGCTACCAACCCCGACTTCGACGTAGTTGCCCGCGCCGCTGTCCAGATTAAGAACGCTATCGACGCTACCATTGCCCTCGGCGGTCAGAACTACGTTTTCTGGGGTGGCCGCGAAGGTTACATGAGCCTTCTGAACACCGACCAGAAGCGCGAGAAGGAGCACCTGGCCATGATGCTCACCATGGCCCGCGACTACGCCCGCTCGAAGGGCTTCACCGGCACCTTCCTGATCG
Organism: uncultured Muribaculaceae bacterium; assembly: GCA_910585755.1. Taxonomy (GTDB): domain Bacteria; phylum Bacteroidota; class Bacteroidia; order Bacteroidales; family Muribaculaceae; genus UBA7173. Next base: position 71,633 of record CAJUFH010000006.1, read on the forward strand.
AGCCGAAGCCCATGGAACCCTCCAAGCACCAGTACGACGTCGACACCGAGACCGTTGTCGGCTTCCTCAAGGCCCACGGCCTCGACAAGGACTTCAAGGTTAACATCGAGGTTAACCACGCCACCCTCGCCGGCCACACCTTCGAGCACGAGCTCTGCGTGGCTGTCGACAACGATATGCTCGGCTCCATCGACGCCAACCGCGGCGACTACCAGAACGGCTGGGACACCGACCAGTTCCCCATCGACAACTACGAGCTGACCCAGGCCATGATGCAGATTATCCGCAACGGCGGCCTCGGCAACGGCGGCACTAACTTCGACGCCAAGACCCGTCGCAACTCCACCGACCTGGAGGATATCTTCATCGCCCACATCGCCGGCATGGACGCCATGGCCCGCGCTCTTCTCAGCGCCGCCGACGTGCTCGAGAAATCTCCCTACAAGAAGATGGTCGAGGAGCGCTACGCTTCCTTCGACAAGGGGGAGGGCAAGAAGTTCGAAGAGGGCAAGATGACCCTCGAAGAGGTTGTCGCCTACGCCAAGACCCAGCCCGAGCCCGCCGTTACTTCCGGCAAGCAGGAGCTGTACGAGGCTATCGTCAACATGTACGCTTAAATCCTTTCGCGGCGCGTGATAACGGCCCGTCTGGGTCGTCGCCGAAGCCACTCGGAGTCGGTCACAATCTTCAGATTGCTCCCTCCTCCTCGGACTCCGGCTCCTACCATCCGAACCGTTCTGACGCGCCGCGGCCATCCGGCGGAACCCCGATTGACCTCGTCGGACTCGTCTGACCTGTCTGACCAGTCCGACGGGAAACTCTCCGGGGTTCCGCCCGGATTCCCTTAATCCCCAATTCTTTAATATATTCGCCTTCAAGCTAATTCCATGAGCAACAACGATAAAGGAAGCAAGCTGTATCTGTTCTCCATCGTCCTGGTGGCGGTGTTGGGCGGGTTGCTGTTCGGCTATGACACCGCCGTTATTTCCGGCGCCGAGCGCGGCCTTCAGGCGTTCTTCCTCGGAGCGAAAGATTTCGTCTACTCCGATACCATACACGGCATTACTTCTTCCAGCGCCCTGCTTGGATGTATCATCGGCGCCGCCCTCTCGGGCTATTTCGCCGGGAACTTCGGGCGCAAGAAGTCGCTGATTATCGCCGGAGTGTTCTTCTTCGTGTCGGCACTCGGCTCCTACTATCCCGAATTCATGTTCTACGACTACGGGGTCCCCTCGTACAGCCTCCTGTGGGCGTTCAACGTCTACCGCGTGATAGGGGGCGTCGGCGTGGGCCTCGCATCGGCAATCTGCCCGATGTATATCGCCGAGGTCGCCCCGAGCAACCTCCGCGGCACGCTCGTGTCCTGGAACCAGTTCGCTATTATCTTCGGCCAGCTCGTTGTCTACTTCGTCAACTTCCTGATTCTCGGCGAGCACACACAGCCGATTATCGAGAAGATGGGTGAGGCGCTCTACACCGTTTCCCCCCAGAGCGATCCCTGGACCGTGAGCACCGGCTGGCGCTATATGTTCGGCTCCGAGGCGTTCGTGGCCGGAATCTTCACGATTCTCGTATGCTTCGTGCCCGAGAGCCCGCGCTACCTGGCCCTGATTGGCAAAGACTCGCGCGCGCTGTCGATTCTGGAGCGTATCAACGGCAAGGTCAAGGCCCGCGAGATTCTGACTCAGATCAAGGAGACCGTCGAGGTGAAGTCCGAGAAGCTGTTCTCCTTCGGCGTGATGGTGATTTTCGTCGGCGTGATGCTGTCAGTGTTCCAGCAGGCGGTCGGCATCAATGCCGTGCTCTACTACGCGCCGCGCATCTTCGAGTCGATGAACATGGGTAACCCGATGGTCCAGACCGTCATAATGGGTATCGTCAATATCTCGTTCACCCTCGTGGCTGTGTTCACCGTAGAGAAGCTGGGGCGCAAGCCGCTTTTGATCTGGGGCTCGATCGGCATGGCGGTCGGCGCTCTCGGCGTCGCGCTGAGCAACGTCGTGGCGTGCCCGCCGCTGATGCCCGTCATAAGCATCATGGTCTACTCGGCCTCGTTCATGTTCTCCTGGGGCCCGATTTGCTGGGTTCTGATCGCGGAGATTTTCCCGAACACGATCCGTTCGCAGGCCGTTGCCATCGCCGTCGCCTTCCAGTGGATTTTCAACTTCATCGTGTCGTCGACCTTCGTGCCGATGTACAACATGAGCCTCGGCGACATGGGCGACAAGTTCGGCCACTTCTTCGCGTACGCCCTCTACGGCGTGATATGCGTCCTGGCGGCCCTGTTCGTCTTCAAGCTCGTTCCCGAAACCAAGGGCAAGACCCTGGAGGATATGACCGAGCTGTGGCGCAACCGCTCGAAAAAACAGAAACTCTGATTTGACAACCGCGAAGAGCCGGGGGAGGCTGTCCGCCCATCCCCGGCTCTTCCTTTATTGTCAAAGTGAATAGTGAATAAAGTGGAAGGTTAAGATAATAGTTCCGCTAAGGAAGTATTAACTTCACCCTTTACCTTCACCCGAATTTCCTCCGCGAAGCGCCGGTAGGGCGCTCCGCCAACCCAACGAAAACTATCTAATTACCTAACTTACTTACCTATCGTTTACTTAAACACAATGCGAATTACAAAACTATTCGGAGCTCTCGCCCTGGGCGGCATCCTCGCCGCCGGCGTCGCCTACGCCGCGGCGACATCCTCCACCTCCGCCCTCCCGGCCCCCCAGGCCGACGAGGCGACAACCGCCACTGCCACCTGGGCAATGGGGGTTGCTCCTGATCAAATAACAGGTGTCTCTACTAACGGGAATTTGTCGCTCTCGTTTGCTATGGGAGAGTTCCTGTCGGGCAACGGAACAAAAGATTTTGATGGCGTGACAATGACAAAGTTCAGCCACACGAACATTGTCGCTTTTCAGAAAACAACTAACTATTTGGAATTTACAATAACCCCAACTGGAAGCGAGAAATTTGTTCCAAACAATCTCTCATTCGAATATATGAATACCGGGTGGGGTGATGGACGCTACACTGTCGATGCTGTTTGTGGTTCTGTTACAAAGAACTTGCATACCGCAACTGCGGGTGAAAAACCTGTTAGGGATAACGATGCTGATATATCTCAAACCAAAAGAACGGTAACTCTCGGTATGTCAGGCCTTGCTGCAACTATTGAGAACCCGCTTGTAGTAAGAATTTATCTTACGTCCAAATCTAATCAGGGAGATAATACAAAGTCTGTAACACGAAATGCCTTTGTTGCCAATGTCAAGATTGTTGGTGAGATGGTAAATCCTGACACTGAGACCGCTCCCGCCGGTTGGGCAGTTATCCCAGGTACTCTTAATAAGATAGAGGAATCAACAAACAATACAGAAGCTGGATGGACCAAGGGAGGTTCTATCGGGTATGACAGCCAGGACGGTCAGTTCGGCAGCATCAAAAATGGTGGTTGGTGCTCGACCAACTTCTTCTGCGACAAGGCTGGAGCGTATGAATTGGTAGTTCCGTTCAAATGGGATCAGTCCAATGGTCAGAATGATGACATCCGTATCGAGATTACGGACCAGACAACCGGCAAGAAAGAAATCGACCAGCACTATAACTATACCGGCGGAAGAACCGACCAGACAATTCCTCTTGAAGGTGTTATGACTCGCGGTTGCAAGACCATAAAGTTTACTTTCACAAGTCCGGGCACAGGCTATATTACAAACATTATGGCCCCGACCTTCAAATGGGTTTCCGAGGAATACAGTGATACTCCCGCTGAGGGGATTGATCACGCTCCCGGCCAGTTCAACGAGATTACTGAGGCAACTTGGACCTGCGAGGGCGGCTGTAAGGTAGAAAGCGGTAATAACCCGCACAATATCGGATACGTTGGCAACGGAAGTGCCGCGTCAACCAAATTCTACTGCGACGAGGCAGGCGTTTACTCTATCGACTGCAATTTCACCTGGTATGCGAATCCGAGTACCGTTACATTCTCTGTCAAAAACCGCATCGGCAACGTTGAAGCCAAAGGCGAAGTCGCTGTGAACGGTACAGGCGTTAAGACGATATATCTTGACATGCCTCTCACTGTCGGGACCAAGACGCTCACCATATCCTTCGCAGGTGGGGGCGGCTACCTGGCAAATTTCGTGGCTCCCCAGTTCAACCGCCTCGGCGATGTTTACGCTTCGATTAAGGATGTTACCGTCGAGGGGATTGCCAACAGCGCGGCGGAGGGTTACGACTGGAACTTCCTGCTGCCGGAGACGTATGCCGGGGAGAATGTGGTGCTCAATGTCGCTGCCGAGAACGGCGCGGTGACCGCCAACGGCGAGCCTGTCGCTGACGGCAAGGTTACTGTCGCTACCCCCGCTCCCGGTCAGGAGACCGTTGTAAATCTCTCGCTCGCGGCCAACGAGGGCGCATATGCCGCTCAGACCGAATACGCTGTCCGCATCTTCCATATCGGCGACGTGCAGGTTGCTGGGTTGACCGTTGGCGGCAAGGACGTTACCGACGCCGAACTTCTCGCTGCCCTCAACTCTGAGGCTGCCGCCGCAACTCTCGCGGGCAATTGCTATACCGCCGTTCCCGCCGTTTCAGCTACGATGCTTGACGGCTCCGTTGCCAACGCCGTCGTAACCCTCGAAGGCACTACCGCGACCGCGACCTTCTCTGGCAAAGCGGGCGACAAGACCAAGACCTTCACCCTCACTGTCGAAGGGGTGCATACCTATGCTAAGGCAGAAGCTGACCAGGCCGTAAAGATTGTGTACGACAGCGCCAACAACCAGGCCGACGGCTCCTGGAGCAACGGCCTCTACACCATCCGCAATTCCAATGACGGCTGGGGAGGGACTCAGTTCAAGTTCCGCGTAGGAACCCACTCTCTCGAAGTTCCCGCCAATGTTGTTGTCAAGCAGCTCGTTTTCGCGAAGTTGGGCGATAACTATGCCGCCGGCAAGGTTTCTGCTGTTACTTCCGAAGGGGCTACCGTATATCTGCCTACCAATTCGGAATTTACAACCGGCGACGCCAACCGCTACAACCTCGTTGTGAACATCGAAGGACATCAGGCTGGAACTCCCATCAGCTTTACTTTTGAGGGTGGCTCGCAGCCCGTTGCTTGGTTCGAGCTTCTTGTCGAGGAGCAGAAGCTGACGGGCGAGCCGACGGTTCAGAGCGGTTCCAACACACAGGTTGACACCAAGAACCACTGTGTCGTGACCCTCGACTTCGGCCGCAAGATGCAGGACTGCGTAGCCGAGTACAACGGCAAGACCGTCAAGGCTGACGGGGGCACTACCGCCCTCAAATTCTCCCTCTGGGAGCTCGCCTGGGGCGAGGAGACCGTGCTGACAATCCCCGCCGGCGCCGCCAAGGACGTTGACGGAAACACCAACTCCGAAGCCATCACCTACACCGTTGCCGTTGCCCAGCAGCCTACGACCGTCAGCCCGGTTGAGGCGATTACCTACGTTTCCAACGTCGACGAGCTGAAAGCCGCTGTCGCCAGCGTGATGGCAAGCAACAATACGGCTAACGCTCCCCGCCATATCATCTTCCTCAAGAACGGCGACTACAACCTCGGAACCTCCTCCGACACCAAGCCGATGCTCCATCTCGACAAAGCACCTAATAACTCAACGCATAGAAAACCGATATAATTGGATATGGCTAAATATGAAGAAT